>CAIQNH010000204.1 GCA_903873135.1 uncultured Actinomycetes bacterium | reverse complement strand
CGGGTCGTGGAGGGCACGGCGAGATGATAACGATTCCCAGATCCGACCGCCAGTCCGGTTCGGACGCCGTAGGGTGGCCCGGTGCTGGTGTGGATGGACCTCGAGATGACCGGGCTCGACCCGAGGGTGGACCGGATCGTGGAGATCGCCACGCTGGTCACCGACGACGACCTGAACCTGGTGGCCGAGGGCCCCGACCTGGTCGTGGCCACCCCCGAGGAGGCACTCGAGACGATGGCGCCGGTCGTCGTGGAGATGCACACCTCGAGCGGCCTGCTCGAGCAGATCCGGTCGTCGACCACGACGCTGGAGGAGGCGGGAGCCGCCACCCTCGAGTTCATCCGGAGCCACGTGGGCGAGCCCCGGACCGTCCCGCTGTGCGGCAACTCCATCGGCATGGACCGCCGGTTCCTGGCGGCCCACCTGCCCGAGATCGAGGAGTACCTCCACTACCGGTCGATCGACGTCTCGACCATCAAGGAGCTCGCCCGCAGGTGGTACCCGGCGGCCCTCGCCGCGCAGCCCCGCAAGGCCACGGCCCACCGGGCCATGGACGACATCAGGGAGTCGGTCGCCGAGCTGCGCCACTGGCGCTCCACGGTCTTCCGGGAGGTCGGCGGGCCGTCGGCGCCGACCGCCTGAGTCGAGCCCCGGCGACCCGGGTCGCTGCGGTCCCGCCACCCGACGACCGGATAATCACTTGACGGCCGCGCCGACCCCGTGATTCCCTCGACGGCGGCGACCACCGCGGCGCCGACGCACCGACCGGACCACCACACGAGACGATGACCTCCTCCACCTGCCCGACCAGCCCCGACACGGCCCTGCCGTCCGTCGCGGCGTCGCGCGCCCGGTCGTGGCGGCCCACCTCGGGGAAGCCGGCGACCAGCTCGTGGCTGAAGCGGTTCCACGCCCAGCCGACGTATCGATTCCGGCACCACCGGAACCCCGACGGGGAGGCCCACCGCACGTGATCCAGCACTGATCACCAGCACTGCGGAAGCGGGCCCCAGAGCCGTCGGGAGGAGACTCCCGGCGGCTCTCGTGGTTTTCCGACCCGACACCCGACCGACGACACCCACGGAACGAGCGAGACATGGACACCACCGAGCAGACACGACTCCCCGACGGCCTCCTGGCGTTGCTCGCCACGGAGGACCGCGACTGGCAGGACCTGGCGGCGTGCCGGGACCTGACGCCCGTCGGCTTCTACTCCGACGACCTCGACGACATCACCGCCGCCAAGCGTCTGTGCCTCAGCTGCCCGGTCCGTCGCGAGTGCCTCGACACCGCCGTGGCCAACCGGGAGCCGGCGGGGGTCTGGGGAGGACACCTCTTCGTGGACGGCCGGATCGTGCTGCACAAGCGGCGGCGTGGTCGTCCGCCTCGCCAGCCCCGTCCCGAGGACACGTTCCCGGTGGTGGACCTCCCCGACGCCTACCAGCCGCTCGTCGCCCGCACCCGCCGGCCTGCGCCGGTGTGAGCGATCCGGGCCGGTGCCGTAGCCTCGGGTTCGGCACCGGCCCACCAGGCCGCCCTCGCGGCGACGGAGCGCCCGGTGGTCGGCCGCCTCGGCGGGAGACCCCACGATGAGCACCACACCCACCGACGACCCCGCACCCCAGAGCCCTCCCGACGGAACGGCTCCCCCGGCGGTCCGACGGCGGCGCATCGGCGGCCGCGGCCTGACGGTGGCGGTCGTGGTGGCGCTCTGCGCTGCGCTCACGTTCTCCTGGGTCGCGCTCCGGTTCCTCGACCGCAGCAGCGGCGTCGACCCGGCCGTGGCGCTCTCGGACCTGTCGGTCCGGCCCGCGGTGCCGCCCGGAACCCCGGTGGCCGTCGAGGGTGCACCGGCCCCGGAGGTGGAGCTCCAGTACCTCGACGGTGGCCGTCAGGCCCTGTCCGAGCTGCGGGGGACACCCCTGCTGCTCAACTTCTGGTCGTCCACCTGCCCGCCGTGCATCACCGAGATGCCGGTGCTCGAGCGGCTCGCCCAGCGGTCCGGCGACTCGCTCCGGGTGGTGGGGGTCGACGTGGTCGACACCCCGGAGGCCGCCCGGCGCCAGATCAGCCGGACCGGCGTGACCTACCGCAACGCCGCCGACCCGAGCGGATCCGTGTTCGCCGTGTTCGGCGGTACCGCACTGCCCCGGACGGTCCTGGTGGGAGCCGACGGACGCGTCCTCGAGGCGGTCGACGGCGCCCTCGACGACACCTCGCTCGCCGAGCTGCTCGCTCGCAACGGCGTCGACGTCCCGTGAACTCGAGCCGTCTCGCCCTGGCGTTCACCGCCGGCATGCTGACGACGATCAACCCCTGCGGGTTCGCCCTCCTCCCCGCGTACCTCACCTACTTCCTGGGGGTCGACGACCCGGACGACGCGGACGGGACGACCCCTCCGGTCCTCCGGGCCCTCTGGGTCTCCGGCGCCGTCACCCTGGGCTTCGTCACCGTGTTCGGCGTGGTCGGGCTCGTCTGGTCGTCGATCTCAGGGGTCGTCGCCGCACGGCTGCCGTACGTGACGATGGTCGTGGGGGTGGCGCTCGTGGCGCTCGGCGTGGCGATCATCCGGGGGTACGAACCGATCGTCGGCCTCCCCCGGGTTCGACTCGACCGTGACGGCCGTGAGCTCGCGTCGATGTTCCTCTACGGCGTGACCTACGCCGTGGCCTCGCTCAGCTGCTCGATCGGTGTGTTCATCGCCATCGTCTCGACCACGCTCGACGACACCAGCGTGCTGTCGTCGACGGCGACCTTCGTCGTCTACGCCCTCGGGATGGGCTCGCTGCTGGCGGTGCTCACCGTGGCCGTGGCGCTGGCCCGCACCGGGATCATCACGACGTTCCGGCGGGCCCTCCCCCACGTGCAGCGGGTCTCGGGCGTCCTCGTGGTGCTCGCCGGCTGCTTCGTCACCTACTACGCCTGGATCGAACTGCGGGAGCTCGACGGCCGGGGGGCGAGCGGGCCCGTCGAGGCGGTGCGTGACCTCCAGAACACGGCGAGCCGGTGGATCGAGGACCTCGGTGCCGGGACCCTGGCGGTCGGTGCACTCCTGCTCGTGGGATCGGGCGTCGCCGCCGGGTCGTGGATCAGTCGGCGTCGTCGCTCCACGAGGTCCGACGACGGGCCGTCGCCGGACGTCCGCACCTCAGGGTGACAGCCGCTCGGTGACCCACGCGTCCCCGACGAGCCGGTACTGCACACGGTCGTGCAGACGACTCGGCCGACCCTGCCAGAACTCGAACTCGTCGGGCACGACGGCGTAGCCGCCCCAGTTGGGGGGACGGGGCACGTCCCCGCCCTCGAACCGAGCGGTCACCTCGTCGAGACGGGCCAGCAGCTCGCCACGGTCCCGCAGCACCGCCGACTGCTCGCTCGCCCACGCTCCGAGCCGACTCGAGCGGGGTCGCGAGTCGAAGTAGGCGTCGCTCTCGTCGTCGGCGAGCTCGGACGCCACACCCTGGACCCGGACCTGCCGGTGGATCCCGAGCCAGCTGAACAGCAGCGAGACCCGCCCGTCGGCAGCCAGGTCGGCCCCCTTCACGCTGTCACGGTTGGTGTAGAAGCGGAGCGCTCCGTCGGCCACTCCACGCAGCAGCACGTTGCGGGCTCTGGGCCGACCCGAGGCGTCGACGGTGCACAGCACCATGGCGTTGAACTCCGGCACGCCCTCGGCCTCGGCGACGGCGAGCCACGCCTCGAGCTGGTCCACGGGGTCCGCGGCCACGTCGGCCACGTCGAGCGTCCCCCAGTCGTAGTCGGTGCGCTGTTCGAGACCCACACCCCGAGGCTACGCCCCGGCCCTAGAGTCCGGCGGTGCACGCACGACGGCTGGCCGCGGTCGCAGCGGGCGCCGTGGTGGGCGGCGCGCTCCGCTGGCTGGCCCTCTCGGCCACCGGCCTCGACCCGTACCTCGGGCTGCTCGTGGTCAACACCTCCGCGAGCGCCCTCCTCGGCTGGGTCGCCGGGTCGATCCGGGCCGGGAGGATCCGGTCGGCCGAGCTCGGCGACCTGCTCGGCGCCGGTCTGTGCGGCGCGCTGAGCACCTGGTCGGCGCTCGCAGTGGAGCTGGGAGAGGACCTGATCGACGGTCGAGCCGTCCGGGCCGCCGCCTGGACCGGCGTCAGCGTGGGCGCCGGCGTGGCCGCCGCCGTGGCCGGCTCCCGACTCGGAACCCCGTCCACCGACCGGGGGACCCGTCCGTGACCGCCGTCGGGTTCGTCGCGGTGTGCGTCCTGGGGGCGTGGGCCCGGACCGGGCTGGTGGCCCTCCTCGACCGGCCCGCCTTCCCGTGGGGCACGCTGTGCGTGAACGTCCTCGGCAGCCTGGTCGCCGGCGTGCTCCACGCCCGGCTCGACGGAGCGCTCGAGCTGGTGGCCGTCACCGGAG
Source organism: uncultured Actinomycetes bacterium (assembly GCA_903873135.1). Taxonomy (GTDB): domain Bacteria; phylum Actinomycetota; class Acidimicrobiia; order Acidimicrobiales; family Microtrichaceae; genus SXMI01. The sequence goes on along the minus strand of CAIQNH010000204.1, from coordinate 9,944 downwards.
CGATCGGCGCGTTCACCACCTTCTCCGCGTTCGCCGCCAGGATCGCCGAGGATCTGCGCGACGGACGACACGGCAGCGTCGCCGTCCAGGGCGCCGCCACGGTGATCGGGACGGTCGGCGCCGCCGTGCTCGGTCTCGTCGCCGGAGGCTGAGTCGACCTCAGCGGAGGGGACCGTCGCCGCCCAGGTACGGCGTCAGGTAGGGCCGCAACGGGTCCGGGACGAGCACGGTGCCGTCGGGTTGCCGGTGGGTCTCGACCAACGCCGCCCAGACCCTGGGGACGGCGAGCGCCGAACCGTTGAGCGTGTGGAGCACCTCGGTGCCCTTCCCGGACTCGGGCCGGAACCGCAGGTTGGCCCGTCTGGCCTGGTAGTCGCTGAACCAGGAGACCGACGACACCTCGAGCCACTGGTCGACCCCGGGTGCGTACACCTCGATGTCGAAGGTACGCGCCGCACTGTTGCCGATGTCGCCGGCGCACAGGTCCAGCACCCGGTAGGCGAGCCCGAGCTCGACGACGATTCCCTCGGCCCGCTCGAGGATCTCCCGGTGCAGTTCGGCGGCCTGGGCCGGCGTCCCGAGCGCGAGGATCTCGACCTTGTCGAACTCGTGGACGCGGAGGAGGCCCCTCGTGTCCTTGCCCGCCGACCCGGCCTCACGGCGGAAGCAACTGGTGTGGGCCACGAAGCGGCGGGGCAGGTCGCCCTCGGCGAGGATCTCGTCCCGGTGCAGCGAGGTGAGCGGTACCTCGGCGGTGGGGATCGCCCAGAGGTCGTCGCGTTCGAGGTGGTAGGCCTCGTCGACGAACTTCGGCAGGTGACCCGTCGAGATCAGCGTGTCGGTGCGCACCAGTGTCGGAGGACGCACCTCCTCGTAGCGGTCGACGTTGCGGTCGATCGCCAGCTGGCACAGCGCCCGGACGAGTGCGGCGCCGGCACCGCGGTACATGACGAACATGGAGCCGGACAGCTTCACCGCACGTTCGACGTCCAGGATGCCGAGCTCCTCACCCACCTCCCAGTGCGGTACCCGCTGGTGGTCCCGGTACGCCGACTCGTCGAACCCCTCGACCCGCACCACGACGTTGTCGACCTCACCGGCGCCGTCCGGACAGTCCGGGGCGGGGAGGTTGGGCAGACGCAGCAGGATGTCCCGGACGGCGGTGGACGCCTCGTCGCAGCGGACGTCGAGCTCACGTTCCCGCTCGCCCAGCGCACGGGACTCCTCCTGGAGCGCCGTGGCCTCTTCGCTGCGACCTTCCCGGTGGAGCGTTCCCACCTGGTTCGACAGGCTGCGGATCTCGGCGCGCAGCGCGTCGCGCTCCGCCGTGAGGGCCCGGTGCTCTCCGTCGAGCTCCACGAGCCGGTCGAGGAGCGCCAGGTCCTCGCCGCGTCGCGCCAGACCGGAGCGGACGGCGTCGGGGTCGTTGCGGATCAGCCGCACGTCGAGCATGTGGGCACGGTAGCGGGCTGCGTCCGCCCGCCCGAAGCCCGTTCGACCGTGAGGACCGGCCCCCCGCCCGGTCCCGTGCCAGAGTGGACCCGTGATCGTGCTGCTCGACCTCGACGGGACGGTCTGGGACTCCGAGGAGGGCATCGTCCGCTCCATGGTCCACGCGCTCGAGTCGCTCGACCGGACCGTGCCGCCGCGAGCGCACCTCGTGCGCGAGATCGGACCACCGCTGCGCTCGATGCTGGCGAACCTCGGGGTTCCCGATCCGCTGCTCGACCACGGCGTCGACGCCTACCGCGAGCGGTACCTCACCACCGGGGTGTTCGAGAGCGAGCTGTACCCGGGCGTGGTGGAGATGCTCGACCAACTCGCCGAGGACGGCCACACGCTGGCCACGGCCACGTCCAAGGGGGAGGTCCCGACCCGGACCATGCTCGAGCACTTCGGGATCACCGAGCGCTTCGCCGTGGTGGGTGCCGCCACCATGGACGGCACCGCCACCACCAAGTCAGCGGTCCTCGCCCGCACCCTCTCGGCGCTCGGCTCGCCGGACGCCGACGGGTGCACCATGGTCGGTGACCGCTCCTACGACGTCCACGGCGCCGCGGAGCACGGCATCGACTGCGTGGGTGCGACCTGGGGCTACGGCGGCGCCGAGGAGCTCCGCGAGGCCGGAGCCGCCGCGCTCGCCCACCGACCCGGCGACGTGCCCGGGCTCGTGGACCGGCGATAGCTTCCGACCGTGCCGACGTCGACCGGTCCCGTCGAGGTGATCGAGGTGGAGGACCTGGTCGTCCGGTACGGCGACCTGGTCGCCGTCGACGGCGTCTCGTTCACCGCCCGGGCCGGTGAGGTGACCGTGGTGCTCGGACCGAATGGTGCCGGCAAGACCTCCACCGTCGAGCACCTCGAGGGGTACCGTCCGGCTGCGGCGGGGCGGGCTCGGGTGCTGGGACTGGACCCGCAGCGGGACCACCACCAGCTCGTGCGTCGCGTCGGGGTGATGCTCCAGGAGGGGGGCATCCAGCCGGCGATCCGACCCCGGGAGGTCCTCCGACAGTACGCCGGGTTCTTCCCCGACCCGCTCGACGTGGACGAACTGCTCGACTCGGTGGGTCTGACCGAACGGGCCGGCACCACGGTCCGGCGCCTCTCCGGCGGCGAGCGGCAGCGTCTCTCGCTCGCGCTCGCCCTGATCGGCCGACCCGAGGTCGTGGTGCTCGACGAGCCGACCGCCGGGATCGACCTCGAGGGCCGTGAGCGGATCCGGTCGATCCTGGAGGGGCTCCGGACGTCGGGGACCGGCGTGCTGGTCACCACACACGACCTCGACGAGGCCGAACGCTTCGCCGACCACGTGGTCGTGATCGACCGGGGGCGGGTCGTCGCCGCGGGCTCGCTCGCGGACCTGACGAGCGAACGAAGCACCACCCTGGGCTTCCGCAGCCACGACCCGGTCGACGTGGAGACGCTCGGCCGGGCCATGGCGGCCGACGCCCGCAGCACCGGGAACGGGGCGTACGAGGTCGACCTGCCAGCCGAACCGCAGCACATCGCCCGTCTGTCGACGTGGCTCGCCGAGCAGGGAGTGGCCGCCACGGAGATCCGGGCAGGCGGGAGCCGGCTCGAGGACGTCTACCGGGACCTCGTCACCGGCGCCGAGCGGAGGGACGAGGCGTGAGCGCCTACCGAGCGCAGGTCCGGACCGAGCTCGCCCTCGCCTCCCGACAGGGCGAGCAACTGCTCGTCAGCCTGGGCATCCCCCTGCTGGTCCTGACCTTCTTCTCCCTCGTCGAGGTGGTCCCGGTCCCCACGGCCGACCCCGTCGACTACGTGGCGCCGGCCACTCTGGCCCTGGCCGTCGTGTCGACCGCCATGGTCTCGCTCGGGATCGGTACCGGGTTCGACCGCCAGTACGGCGTCCTGAAACGGCTCGGTGCCACCCCGCTCGGGACCGGCCGGTGGATCGCCGCCAAGACGACGCTCGTCGTGCTGACCGAGCTGGTCCAACTCGTGGTCCTCGTGGGTGTGGCCGCTGCGCTCGGGTGGAGGCCGCCGGTCGCCGGCTGGCCCGCAGCGCTCGCCGGACTGACGCTCGGAACGCTCGCCTTCGCCGGGATCGGCCTGCTGCTCGCCGGCACGCTCCCGGGCCTGGTCACCCTGGCGGTGACCAACGGGATCTACCTCGTCCTGCTGCTGACGGGCGGCGTCATCGTCCCGGTGGAGGAACTGCCCGGGCCGCTGGCCACCGTGTCCCGCCTGCTCCCGGCAGCGGCGCTCGTCGAGGTCACGACGGAGTCGCTGGTCGCCGGCGGCAGCGTCGGCACCTGGGCGTGGGTCACGCTCACGGCGTGGGCCGTCGCGGCGCCGCTCGCCGCAGCGCGCTGCTTCCGCTGGGAGTGACGTCGCCGCTCGAGGGCGTCAGCCTCCCATGCCTCCGGCGGGCATCTCGCCGGTCACCACGGCGCTCGGGGTGACCGCAGGCGGGGGATCGTTGAACCACGGGTTGCCGTTGTCGGTGAAGATGTTCATCACCGACAACGCCGCCAGGTAGACGATGCACGCCGTCGCCAGACCGAAGTAGAAGATCCGCGTGAGCAACTTCGAGTCGAACCGCAGGTGCATGAACACCGAGGCGATCAGCACGAACTTGACCACCATCAGCAACAGGAGCAGCGGGACGGCGAACGTCCAGGAGGACTCGCCGAACCAGACGTCCCAGAAGTAGGTCGAGACCTCGAGGGCGGTGATGAACACCAACGCCCAGAAGACCTTCCAGTACGTGCCGTCGCTCGGCCCGTGGTCGTGGTGCTCGCCCGGGTGGACCGGGGAGTCGTCGTCGACGTCGATGGTTGCGCTCACGAACGGCTCCTCAGGGGATCAGGTAGACGATGGCGAAGATCACCACCCAGACGATGTCGACGAAGTGCCAGTAGAGGCCCAGCGTCTCGACCGCCTCGGCGTTCAGCGTGCGGCGCATCGAGTACACCGTGGCCGACAGGAGCATGAGCACGCCGACCGCCACGTGGGCACCGTGCAGACCGGTGAGGGTGAAGAAGGACGAGGCCGACACGTTGGACGTGAAGCCGAGCCCCTCCCGCACGAACTCCGTGAACTCGTAGATCTGTCCACCGAGGAACATGGCACCGAGGACCGACGTGGCCACCAACCACAGTCGCATCCGCTCCGCGTCGGACCGGATGGCCGAGTTCACGGCGAGCACCATGGTGAGCGAGCTCATCAGCAGGATGAAGCTCGTCATGGAGGTGAACGGGATGTTGAAGAGCTCCGACGCCCGCAGGTCCGAGCCCGACAGTCCGGGGATGTTGCCCGGTCGGTTCCGGTACAGCAGGTAGGTGGAGATCAGACCGCCGAAGAGCAGACAGTCCGACGCCAGGTAGGTCCACATCGCCAGCTTCGGGTTGGAGATGCCGGTGGACGTGGCGTGGACGTCGTCCGGGAACTCGACGTCGTCCATGGGCTCGAGCGCGACGTCGGTCACTTCGAACCTCCGTCCTGGGCCTCGGCCGAGGCGGTCGCCATCGCCGGCTCGGGCTCGGCGGCCGTCTCCGACCCGTCGGCGTCGACACCCTCGCCGTCACCGTCGGCGGTCCCGGCGTCAGCCGGCTCGTCGAGGGCGGCAGCGTCGCTGTCGTCACCGTCGTGGTGGTGGTCGTCGTCGTGACCGTGCCCGGCTGACGGGTCGGTCGACGGCTCCAGCACCCAGCCGTAGATGCCGGCCACCATGAGGATCACGCCGGGGAGGGCCCACCACAGGTTGAAGATGACCCCGTAGCCGATCAGCGGCAGACCGGCCGCCAGCACGATCGGCCAGTAGGACGGCGACGGCAGGTGGACGCCCGTGGCGTCACCCTTCTGGACCACGTCCTCGGTGGCAGCGATCCGGACCGGACGACCCTGCTCGTCGTGGCCGTACTTCCGGTGCCAGAACTCGTCGAAGTCCTCCACGACCGGAACCTCGTCGAAGTTGTGCTCCGGCGGCGGCGACTGGATCATCCACTCGAGCGAGCGGGCGTCCCACGGGTCCGGACCCGGGTTGACCGGGTTCCTCCGGTGCGCCCGGTAGCTGCGGATGACGTTCCAGATGAACACCAGGATCGACACCGCCAGCAGGTAGGCGCCGAACGTGGCCACCAGGTTCCAGCCGTTGAAGCCCTGACCCTCCGTGTAGGTGTAGGTCCGGCGCATCATGCCCTGCAGGCCGAGGATGTGCATGGGCCCGAACGTCAGGTTGAAGCCCAGGATCATCAGCCAGAAGTGCCACTTGCCGAGCTTCTCGTTGAGGAAGAACCCGAAGATCTTCGGCCACCAGAAGTAGATGCCCGAGAACAGGCCGAACAGGGCGCCGCCGAAGAGCACGTAGTGGAAGTGGGCGACGATGTAGTAGGTGTCGGTCTGCTGGGTGTCCATCGGGGCGAAGGCGTGGGTCACACCGGAGAGACCACCGATGGTGAACATGGCCACCAGTCCGATCGAGAACAGCATGGCCGTGGTGAACCGGAGCCGGCCGCCGTACATGGTCGCCATCCAGTTGAGGATCTTCACGCCCGTCGGGACGGCGATGAACATGGTCGCCAGCGAGAACGCCAGCACCGAGATCGGACCCATGCCCGAGGCGAACATGTGGTGGGCCCACACGCCCCAGCCCATGAAGCCGATGGCGATGCCCGAGCCCACCATGAACGGGTAGCCGAAGATCGGCTTCCGCGAGAACGTGGGCAGCACCTCCGAGGCGATCCCGAAGCTCGGCAGGATCATGATGTACACCTCGGGGTGACCGAAGATCCAGAACAGGTGCTCCCACAGGAACGGATCACCGCCCGCCGACGCGTCGAAGAACGTGGCGCCGAACATGCGGTCGAGGGTGAGCAGCAGCAGCGCCACCGTGATGACCGGCAGGGCGAACACGAGCAGCACCTGGACGATGAAGGTCATCCACGTGAACACCGGCATGCGCATGAGCGTCATGCCCGGAGCCCGCATGTTGAGCACCGTCACCGTCAGGTTCACCGCGGAGACGGTGGAGCCGATGCCCATGATGATCAGGCCGACGGCGTAGAAGTCGATGCCGTGGCTCGGGGAGAACACCACGCCCGAGTTGGGCGCGTAGTTGAACCAGCCACCGTCGGCGCCGCCGCCCAGGAACCACGACGTGTTGAAGAAGATGGCCCCGAACAGCCAGACCCACAGGGAGAGGGCGTTCATCCGGGGGAACGCCACGTCCCGTGCGCCGATCTGCAGCGGGAGGAGGTAGTTGGCGAACGCCGCAGCGAGCGGCATGACCACCAGGAACACCATGGTCACGCCGTGCATGGTGAACACCTGGTTGTACAGGTCGGCGGAGAGCAGCTTGTTGCCGGGCACGGCCAGCTGGGTGCGGATGAGGAGCGCCTCGAATCCGCCGACCAGCAGGAAGAAGAACGACGCGAAGCCGTACATGATGCCGATCTTCTTGTGGTCCACGGTGGTGAACCACGAGGCCCAGCCGTGGGTGGACCGGGGCCGGTGGAAGACGCCGAGCGTCTCGACCTCCACGGGCGGGAGATCGCCGGAGGTCAGCTCGAGCGGTGGACGTTCCTCGGTGATGGCCATGGGTCGTGGTCCTCAGTCGGGTTCGTGTCGGTCAGGGTAACGACGGCGTCGGACGCCGTCACGCAGCAGGTCGGGTGGCCGGTCCGAGCGTGACCAGGTACTCGGTCAGGTCGTCGATCTGGTCCTCGGACAGGTTCAGGTTCGGCATGCCCTGGTTGTTCTCGGCGTCCATGGGCTTGACGTCCTGCGGGTTGCGGAGCCAGCGCTTGATGTTGACCTTGTCGGGCACCGCCCCCGGGACGTCACCCGGGACGGCGACCACGGCGGTGGCCGCGTCGCCCTCCCACAGTGCGAGGAGGTTGCCGGCGAACGTCTGCCGCATCATGAAGTTGGTCAGGTTCGGTGCGTTCTTCGACGACAGCGACGAGTCGACCTCGACCCCGTAGCTCGGCGACGGCTCATCGGAGTACGAGAACGGGGGCGTGCTGTCGGGCGTGAGGCCGTTGACCTCGTGGCAACGGGCGCACTGCCCGACGAACAGCGCCTCGCCCCGGGCAGCGGCGGCGTTCGTCGGCTGGGCGGGCGGCTTGGTCATGTTCGCGAGCCACACGTCGAACTCGGCGGGCGGGAGCGCCTTGATCTGCATCCGCATCACGCCGTGGGAGAGCCCGCAGAACTCGGTGCACTGCCCCTCGTAGATGCCGGGGTTCTCCGTGTTGAACACCAGCTCGTGGGTCCGGCCCGGCACGGCGTCCTTCTTGCCGTTGAGGGAGGGGATCCAGAACGAGTGGATCACGTCGTTCGACTGGATCTTGACCGTCACGTCCCGACCGGTCGGCATGACCATCTGCGTCGCCGTCACGATCTCCGGGGCCTGGTCGCCGTCGAAGTCGTAGCGGTACTCCCACCACCACTGCTGGCCGACCACGGTCACCTCGATCGGGTTCTCACCGGTGTCGTCGAGCTTGAGCAGGGTCTGGACGTTCAGCACCGCCAGCACGGCGAGCAGCACCGCCGGCACGATCGTCCACCCGATCTCGAGCGGGGTGTTGCCGTGGGTCTGGGTCGGCTCGTCCTGACCCTCGACGACGTCGTCGGGCTCACGGAATCGGACCACCATCCAGATGACCGCCACCAGGACGGCCACGAAGATGACGCCGGCCACGCTGAACACCGGGATCGTCAGGTCCTGGATGTCCTGGGCCTGCTGACCGAACGGAGCGAGCGTGTTGAGCGGCTTGCCGGTCGGCTGGCCGATGGTGCGGATGATGAGCCACAGGCCCAGCAGGATGGCCGCAGCCCCGATCAGGGCGACGACAGTGGCCTTGCGCTTCCTCGGCATTCCCGTCCTTTCCGTCCGTCCCTCGAACCCGCTCGAAACTCTCAGAACCCGGTGGAACCAGCCGTGGGGCCAGTATCCCCCACGACCGCCGGAATCGGCGAACCGCCCCGGCCCTCCTCGCTGTGACCTCCGTGACTCGACCCCACGATCCCGCCGACGATGCCGCCGAGGATCAGGAGCAGACCACCGCCGACCAGGATCCCGACCAGCAGCGACCGCTTGAGGTGCGGTCGGTTGGCGAGCAGGACGGCGAGCACGAACACGATCGTGGCGAGCACGATGATCACGTAGGTGGCCGCCGAGATCGGGATGGCCAGGAGGATCTGGGCGATGCTGACCGCGATGACGCCCATGGCGACGATCGACAGCACCGGGATCTCGAGCGGATCGAGCATGGTGTGGCGCAGCTCGACGCTCGCCGACTGGTCGGCGGCAGCCCGCTCGGCCCAGGTCCGAACGGTCCAGGAGAACCCTGCGACGACCACCAGCACGGCGCCGAGCACGAAGAACGCCGTGTTGACGGCCAGACCGACCAGCGCCACCGCCACGGCGAACGCCGTGAGCACCGGCCAGTAGCTCAGTCCTCTCGGCACCGCCACCGGACCGGCCTCGCCGGAGGGCGTGATCTGCGCGACGGCCTCCACGCTGCCGTCCCGGAACGCCGTCGTGAAGCCGCCGAGCGTCGCGAACACGGCCGCTGCACCGAGCAGGGTCGCGTAGCCGACGTGCTCACCCACGCCGCCCTTCCAGCCGAAGCTGAGCGGGCCGACGAACGCGTCGATGACTCCACCCTCGGAGAAGACGCCGAACACGCCGGCCTGGTCGGAGGCACTGGTGACGAACCCGTACAGGAGCGCCACCAGGTAGGAGACGCCCGCTGCGGCGAAGAAGAACTTGGAACCCCGTGTGATCATCAGCTGCTCACTTCATCACGTAGACGCCGATCCACACGACGGCGTAGGTCGCCACGCAGGCGTACCAGAACACCGCCGCGGCGGAGATGCCGTCGGGCTGTCGACTCGAGAACTGGCCGGCGAGCGTCCGGAAGGACATGAGGGCGAGGTAGGCCAGCGCTGCGACGACCATGGCCGTGTGGAAGCCGACCACCGAGTAGAAGAGCGCGCCACCGGGCTCGGCCAGCACGACGTTCGCCTGCTTGACCAGGAAGGTCGTCTGGTTCACGAACGCCAGACCCAGCAGGATCGTCACACCGAGCGCCAGGTAGGTGTGCAGGCGGTCGTCCCGGCTGATGGAGTACACCGCCCACTGCATGGTGACCGCAGCCATGACCATCGTCGCCATCTGCATGTTCGCCTGGGTGAGCGGGATCCGGGAGCCCTCGAGCCACAGCTCACCGGCGGCGTTGCGGGCCGAGAGGTAGGCGCCGACCAGAGTGACGAACACCATCACCACGCCGGCCGAGGCGAACGCCGTGGCGATGACGAGCTCCCGTCGACGCAACGGCGGCGCCGGCTCGATGTCGTCGAGGTCGATGGTCGCGAGGTCGCTCACCGTGCCACCTCCGTGGTCGGGTCGTCGGCGGCCAACGGGTACGGCGACTCCACGGCCGGCAGGTCGTCCGGGATCCGGTCGCCGT
>CAIQNH010000203.1 GCA_903873135.1 uncultured Actinomycetes bacterium | reverse complement strand
GCGTGCCTGCCGTCGACCCCACCCCCGCCCGCTCGACCCGTCCCACCGGACACCACGCTCCCCACGCCAACACCCACGCCCACCCCGCCCACGGACGGAGCCTCACCCCGGTACCGGGTGACCTCGGCACCGCTCGCCGAGCTGTGGGTCGACCCCGTGTCCGGTTCCGACGCAGCGGCCGGGAACTCACGGACCTCGGCACTCCGCACACTCGGTGAGGCGTGGCGCAGGATCCCTGCGTCGCAGGTCCTGACCACCGGGGTGCGCGTCCAGATCACCTCCGGCGACCTGCCGGAGTCGGCGATCCCGAACTACCTCGAGCACCGCTGGGGCACGTCGTCCGCTCCCGTCGTGTTCAACGCTGTCGACGGCCCCGGGACCGCCCGACTGCTGGGCGACCTGAACGTCTTCGACACGCGCCACCTCCACCTGACCGGCATCACGATCGACTCGCCGGGCGACTCGTTCCACTGCGAGCGGTGCGACCACCTGCTCCTCCGCCAGGTCACCATGAACTCCAACGGTGGCTGGGAGACCGTGAAGATCAACCAGTCGTCCAACGTCTTCATCGAGGACTCGGTGCTGACCGGGGCCGGCGACAACGTCGTGGACTTCGTGGCGGTGCACACCGGTCACATCGTCGGCAACGTGATCTCCGACGCCGGTGACTGGTGTGCCTACGTGAAGGGGGGCAGCTCACGAATCGTCGTCGACGGCAACGAGATCCACGACTGCGGCAACGGGGGGTTCGTCGCCGGTCAGGGGACCGGGTTCGAGTTCATGACCGCGCCGTGGCTCCGCCACGAGGCCTACGACGTCGTCGTGACCAACAACGTGGTCCACCACACGACGGGCGCATCGCTGGGGGTCAACGGTGCTGCCGGGGTGCTCGTCGCCCACAACACGGCCTACCGGACCGGTGCCCGCAGCCACGCGCTCGAGGTCTACCTGGGCGGTCGGTCCTGCGACGGCGACAGCTCAGGGTGTGCCGCCAACCGGTCGCTCGGGGGGTGGGGCGGCCCGGGATTGGAGGGCCAGTGGATCCCCAACGACACGGTGTGGCTGCTCAACAACCTGATCGTGAACCCCGTCGGAGCCTCGAGCGCCTGGGGTCAGGTGGCCGTGCAGGGAGCGGCGGAGGCCCCCGCCGGGAGCGGGGTGCCCAGCGGTCGCAGCGCCGACGACGGCCTGCGGATCGCCGGCAACGTGTTCGCCAACGGCACGAACGACCTGAGCGTGATCGACGGCCCCGGCTGCGACCGGCCGACCTGCAACACCCCGCTGGTCCGCTCGGCCAACTCCTTCCTGAGTCCGGCCGGGTTGCTCCAGAACCCCGAGACCGGGGACTGGCGACCGACCGGCGCCTCGACGGTGAGCGGTGTCCCGGTGGTCGTCGCCTGGCCGGAGCGGGAGGCGGGGACGGGCACGTGGTCACCACCGGCCACGTGGTCGACCAACCGGGCGGGCGTGACCCGCACCGGGGACCGTCCCGGCGCCCTCTGATCCACCCGGGGCCGGTCGACGTCTACCCGTCGATTCGGCCCAGGACGATCGACGCAGCCTGTCGGGCGAGTCCGTCCCGGCGGGCTGAGCGAACCGCCCCGCCGAGCACGACGTCGGTCGGCTCGATCAGAGTCGTGGAACCCTCGACGACCATGGCCGCCTCGCCGGGTGCCACGTCGATCGATCGCCCGGCGAGCGGTGACAGGTCGCCACACCCCGGCAGACCCACGACCGTCACGCCTCGCAGGTCGTCGAGCGACAGCGCCGTGGAGTCGAGGTTCCGGAACCCGAGCACCACGAGCTGACCGGTCCGGCGGGCCATCCACCCCGGTCCGGCACCGGTGTGACCGGCGGAGTCCCACAGGATCGCTGCGCCGGTCTCGGCCACGTCGGCCGCGGCGTGGACCCGCGCCGTGGCGGCGGGCGGGAGGAACACGGCGTTCGATCGGAGTCGCTCCGGGTGGAACTCGAGCGCCCGGACGACCGGCTCGTCGGGAACCGCGGCACTGAAGGTGATCCGCAGCGAGAGTCCGGTCGTCCCGGACGAACCCATCCCCGCCAGGGATCGCAGGCGGTCGGCGACGCTGTCGAGCCCCAACGCAGCAGCTCGGCTGATGAGCCCGATCAGCTGGTCCTCGTCGAGCGCGTCGATGACCTTGGTCGACGGGATGGGCAGCGGATCGTCGAGCAGGAGGGCGTGCACCAGCGCAGGCAGGTAGAGGTGGGGCTGCGACTCCCACCACGAGTCCCGACCGACCGGTGTCAGCGCGCTCCACCGGTCGACGAGCGCCTGCACCTGCTGGGCCACCCGCTCCTGGTGGCGCCCGCCGCGCTCCACCTCCACGCGGATGTGCGGCAGCGAGGCGTGGTCGGCGAAGAGCGACTCACCCTCGGGCAGGTTCAACAGGACCGAACGCCCACCTCGCGCGATGGCGAGTGCCGCCAGGTGCGGACCGGAGGGCTCCACGTCACAGATCCGCACCGACGCCTGACCGTCGATGCCCAGCTCGATCGCGTCGAGGTAGGAGCGGCGGGCCTCGACGTCGCCCAGCACCACGACCACCCCGGCCGCCGGCAGGTCTCCCCGCTCGTTGGCCCCGATGATCGGGCCCCGGGCAGCCAGCTCGGCGAACGCCGCGCCGGTCCGGAACCAGAGGTCGAGCCCGGTGACGTCGACTCCGGGCACCTCGCCGTCCAGGCATCCCGAGGCCAGCTCGAGGCCGGCCGACACGAGGAGTTCCAGCGGGTCGCCGATCCGGGCCCGGACCGAGTCCGGCACCGACTCCGCCGCCTCGTCGAGCAGGATCGCCGCCTGCTCGCACCAGGCCGTACCGGAGGAGGGGACCCCGTCGAACAGCCAGACCGCCGTCGCCACCGACTGCACGACCGCCTCGGCGCGCGCCGAGTCGAGCCCCGCCCACAGCTCCACCATCGAACGGTGCGGCTCTGCCGAGACACGCACGCGATCGGCGATCCACTCCCGTTCGTTGCCGCGGGTGGGAACGTCGAGCATCTTCAGGTCGTCGAGGCCAGCGGCGAGTCGGCGAGCCGACCGGCGGATCGACCACGCGTCGTCGTCGGGACAGAGGTCGACGAGCAGGTCCTCACCGTCGACCACGGAACCGATGGCCGCAGCGAGCGCGGCGTGACTGGGACTCCAGTTGGCGGGCGGGTTG
>CAIQNH010000202.1 GCA_903873135.1 uncultured Actinomycetes bacterium | reverse complement strand
GCGGCGACCGGTCGACGGCCCGGCTCGACTCGGCCCGGGCGTGGCTGACGATCCACCACGGGGCGATGCTCGCCACGATCTACCTGGTCGTCGGAGCGCTCCTGGTCTCGGCAGGGCTCGGCCTGCGCTGAACCCGAGCACCTGCGGCGCTCGGGCGCTGGGGGACCGTGCCACCCAGGCCTCGCCAGATGAACGCCGCCGTGCGGGTCGCCCAACCGGCCAGCGGACGCTGGCCGGCGAGGGCCCGGGCGTACCAACCTCCCGTCACCGACACCACGGCCACGTCCAGGTCGGCGTCGGGGTGGAGGAGGCCGGCGTCCCGACCACGTTCGAGGATCCGACGGATCGCCGTCCGACGGGGCCGGACGACCCGGTCGCGGTAGAGCGCGACGAGCTCCGGGTCGGTGGACTCCACGAGCATGGTGCCCACCATGGACAGGCCGTCGGGCCGGGTCACGCCCCGTCGGAACGACTCGAGTTCAGCGACCAGGTCGGCGAACGGGTCGTCGGTCGGTTCGGTCCGATCCTCCCGAGCCAGCGAGGCGATGGCAGCGGTGGCGAGGTCGGCCTTGGTCGTCCAGCGGCGGTAGACGGCCTGGCGGGTCGTGCCGGCCTCCTCGGCGACCGCCGAGACCGACATGGCCTCGTAGCCCGAGCAGGCCAGGTGGGATGCGGCGACGGCGAGGACCCGCTCGTCGATCGAGGCGTCCCTCGGTCGTCCGACTCCGGCGGATGACACGGTGCCAGCCTACCCCGTGCGGGAATCTCAATACAGTGGTGTGTTGTAATTGTCACCGACACCGCGAGGCGGTCCCGCACACCGAGGAGACTCCATGACCGACGACTCGAGCACACCGGACGGACCCCAGCGGGTCGCCGTGATCGGACCAGGGAACGTGGGTTCCCAGCTCGTGCGAGGCTTCTCCCGAGCTGGACACCACGTCGCCGTCGGGGCACGGGACACCGCCAAGGTCGCCGACCTCGGCGAGCTGGCCGGTGTCGACGTGCTCGACCCGGCCGGTGCCGCGGCTGGTGCCGACGTGGTGGTCCTGGCGGTGCCCGTCCGCGCGCTCGCGGCGACCCTCCTCGGGCTCGGCGAGCTCGACGGTAAGGTCGTCGTCGACGCCACCAACGCGGTGAGCGACGCGTGCGTCCTCGCCGTCGAGGGGTACGACACGGTCAGCGACTACATCGCAGAGCGGGCACCGGGGGCAGCGGTCGTGAAGGCGTTCAACACCATCGGGGCCGAACACCTCGCCGACGGCACGATCGACGGCACACCGGTGTTCCTCCCGGTCGCAGGTGCCGAGTCAGGCCGACCTGCCGTGGTCGCGCTCGCCCGGTCGGTCGGGTTCGACGTCGCCGACCTGGGCGGACCCGAGGCGGTCACCCTCGTGGAGAACGCCGCCCGTCTGTGGATCCACCTGGCGTTCCGGTGCGGGTGGGGCCGCGACTTCGGCCTCGGAGTGCTCCGCCCGTGACCGGCGGACCTCCGGCCACCGAACCTGCCGTCAAGCGGACCGGGTTCCTGGAGCTGTTCTTCGACCTGGTCTTCGTCTTCGCCGTCACCCAGCTCGTCACCATGCTGGAGGCCGACCACGGTCCGGGCGGCTGGTTCCACGTGGTCCTGATGGCGTGGATGGTCTGGTGGGCGTGGTCACAGTTCACCTGGGCCGGCAACGCGATCGACCTGGACGACCGACCCACCCGGGTGGCCGTGCTCGGCCTCACCGGTGTCACCCTGTTGTTCGCTGCGGCGATCCCCGCTGCGTTCATCGGCGGTGGCGGTTGGCGCTTCGCCGTGCCGTACGTGACGGTCCGTCTGGGTGCGCTCGCCCTCTACTGGGCGGGGCTCCGCCACGACCCGGCCCACCAGGCGGCGCTGCGCTCCTACATCCCGGTTGCCGTGATCTCGCCCGTGGTGATCCTCGCCGGGGCCGCCGCTCCCCCCGGCGTGCGGCAGTGGGTGTGGTTGGCCGCGGTCGTCGTCGACGTGGCGTCGGCGCTGGCCGCAGGCCGGGGCGAGTTCCAGATCTCGCCGGCGCACTTCGCCGAGCGACACGCGCTCTTCGTGATCATCGCGCTCGGCGAGGCCGTGATCGGGGTGGGTGCCACCCTGGCCGGACTCGAGGTGTCTCCGATGGTCGTCGGCACCACCGCAGCCGCGTTCCTGATCGTCGCCAGCCAGTGGTGGGGCTACTTCGACTGGGTGCAGGGTGCGGTCGAGTCGAGGTTGGCCAGCGAGCAGGACCTGCGACGGCGTGCCCACCTGGCCCGCGACCTGTTCAGCTTCGGGCACCTGCCGATCGTGCTCGGCACGGTGGTCCTGGCCGCAGGACTGGAACACGCGCTCGCCCACCCGGACGAGCCGCTCGACGCCACCGGTCGCACCATGGTCGGCGTCGGACTCGTCCTGTTCCTCGTCGGGTTCATCGCGGGCAACCTCCGGGCGAACGGCGGGCTGCGGCCCGAGCGGGTCGTCGCGTTGGCGGTGGTCCTGCTCGGCGTGGTGGTGGTCGCTCCCCACGTCACCGCGCTCGTCCTGCTCTGGATGCTCGCCGCCACCCTGGTGCTCCTCGCCGGAACGGAGACGGCCCGGCGGCGATCGGCGGCACCGGGGCCGGTGTCGCACTGAACGACCCGGCGTCGTGCTGGCCGGACTCGTGTTCCACGCGATCGACACCCAGCAGGACGGCGATGACGTCAACGCCGCCCTCCTCCGACTCGAGGCCGACTCGGGCTCCCTGATCGAGGCACAGGACCGGGCACTCGACCTGTACGACGCAGTCGACCTCTGGGAGGAGGGTGGGCCCCACGAGTCGGTGCGGTCGTCGCTGGTCGCGCTCGACGACCTCCTGGCCTCGACCAACGCGGCGGGCTCCAGGGTGAGCGACCTGGTCGGCCCGGCCTTCGTCTGCGACCTCGACAGGTTCAAGCTCGTCAACGACACGCTCGGGCACCGAACCGGGGACGAACTGCTCCAGGCCGTCGGCCAGCGACTCTGGACCACTGTGGAGGGCT
>CAIQNH010000201.1 GCA_903873135.1 uncultured Actinomycetes bacterium | reverse complement strand
GGTCGTAGTGGAAGTCGAGACCACACTCACCGACCGCCACCACCGTCCCGTCGGACACTCCGTCGGCCAGGAGCTCCGCCAGCCCGGCGCAGCCGTCGGTCGCGTCGTGCGGGTGGAGCCCGACGGTGGCGGAGACGCCGGGGAGCGACCGGGCCCGGGCGATCGCCTGCGCCGACACCTCGAGCGACGTGCCCACGTCCACGAGGTGCACCACCCCGGCCTCGCCGGCGTCGGCGACCACGGCCGCAGGGTCGGGTTCGTCACCCAGGTGGCAGTGGTTGTCGATCCACACCAACCCCGGGTGCTCGTGCTCGTCGGTGCCCACCACGGGCCCAACCTACCGGCGGCCCTAGACGTCGAGCATCACGACGCCGTAGGGCGGCGCAGCCAACGTCCGCAGCTCACCGGCGGCGTCCTCGGCGTCGAAGGTCACGGTGCGACCCTCGACGACCGTGAGCAGCGTCGCGTCCGCCCAGCTGAGCCACGGGCTCACCGGAGCCCCGGACAGCAGGGTGGGCGCGAGCACCACCACCACCACGTCGTCGCCGAGCCCGTCGAGCACGGCCGGGCTGAGCACGAGATCCGTCCGGCGACGGCGGGTTCCCGCCGGGACGAAGCGCAGCAGCTCGTCCTCCCGACCGAGGGCGCGTCGCACGGCGCTCGGGAGCGTCAGCCGCCGGATGCGGCCGATGACCGCCTCCAGCGTGGTCGAACCGTCGGCCAGCTGCACCAGACCGGAGCGTCGGAGCGGCGCCAGACGGGCGGAGAGGAACGGCGAGTCCACCTGGGCGTCGACCAGCACCACCCGACGTCCCTGACCGGCGAGGGTCGCCGCCAGACCGGCGGCCAGTCCACGTGCCGCCCGGTCGGGCCGTGGCGTGGTGACGACGAAGCGCCGGACCGGGGGCGACGACGACCCGGACGCGCCCACGGGGAGCGGGGTCCGATCGGCAGCCGCCACGGCGACCTGGGCGAACTGGTCGGTGGAGGCCGAGAACCGCCGACCGAGTCGGGCCACGTGGGCCCACACGCCGACCCCGACCTCCCGCTCGAGGTCGTCGTCGTTGTTGACCCGGGGTCGACGCTGCTGGAGCAGCACCCCGGCGGCGGCCACGAGCGAGCCCGTCGCCGCTCCCACGAGCACGATCCACACCACGGGACGCGGCAGCAGTTCGACGAAGGCCTCGTCCGAGACCGGCAGGTACAGCGGCCCGGTGTAGAACCGTTGCTGACCGGGCTCGACCGGCCTGAACTCGTCGGCGACCTGGTCGATCGAGACCGAGCGACTCTCGGCCACCACCTGGTCGAGTGCCGGGACCAGGTACGGGAGCACCTGCTCGCTCACCGCCTGGTCGGCGTCGGTGAACGTGATCTCGAGGTAGACGGAGAAGTCGGGCCGCACCACCTCCACGCGGTCCTCGATCTCGGGGATCGAGAGGTCGAGTCCCGACAGCTCCCGGAGCGCCTGGGCGTAGGCGCCGGAGTTCACGAGCGCGTGGATCCCCTGCGCCTGGTCGGGAGAGACGTTGATCCGCTGCGCCCCGGAACTCTCCTCCAGTCCCGGCACCACGACGCTGGCGCTGGCCACGTAGCGGGGCGGCAGTCCGCCACCGACCGCACCGAAGAGGAACCCTCCGACCAGCGCGCCAGCGAGCACCGTGCGCCGGTACCGCTGGGACACCCGCAGGTCGAACCGGGCCAGCGGGGGCGACGTCCAGGACGTCGGGTCCAGTGGCTGGATCTGGGCGACCCGCCCCGAGCCGGACCGGCCCGCCGGGGCCGGGAGCCGCGAGGACAGCTCCACGGCGGTACCCGGCACGGTCGGCGACGCCGAGTAGTAGCCCCGCCACCGGGCCTGCTTGGAGGGCACCTGCAGCGCTGCGGCGAGCCCGATGAGACTCCACGAGAGCTTGTTGTTCAACAGCGGCAGCAGGAGCATCCCCGAGAAGATCGGGGTCATCATGACCGCCATCGTCATCGACGCGTCGCGGTACTGCGGCCACCTGGGTCGGAGGAACCCGTAGAGCGTCACGGCGAACACGGCCACCCACGCCAGCAGTCCCACCACGCCCAGGTCCCCGGCGATGTCGAGGAACGTGTTGTGCGCCGACACCTCGGTCCGCTTCTCGTCGAGCTCCAGCACACCGGGCGTCGACGCCAGACGCTCCGGGATCAGGACGCGGACCTGCCCGAACCCGAAGCCGGACAGCGGCTGCTCCTTGATGAGCTCGATCGTGACCGTCCAGAAGTCGAGGCGACCGGCGCCCCGGTCCGCGAATCCACGAGCTGCGTTCACCGGGTTCACGAAGAACAACCCGACGAACAGCGCACCGCCGGCCAGGACGGCCACCACGGTCGTCCGGACCCGCCGACCTGCCGAGAGCCCCGGCTTGGTGAGCATGGAGACCATCAGCGCGAGCGCCGCACCGATGGCCCCGGAACGGCTGCCGGCCCCGGCGGCGGCGACCATCACGTAGACCAGCACACCCGAGTACATCCACTTCTCGGCCTCGGATCGGGCGTTGCGGCGGTAGTAGATGGTCAGCGGGATGAGCGAGGCCTGCAGCAGGCCGAAGAAGTTCGGGTCGCCACCGAACCCCTCCGAGCGACCGCCGATGAAGACCGAGACGACGCCGTTGGCACCGCCGATCAGGCCGCCGATCCAGAAGGCCCGCAGGTAGCGCATCACCTTGTCGTGACTGTCGACGAGCAGCGCCGTGGCACCCCACATGGCGAAGGCCAGTCCGAGGAGGCTCATCTGGAAGATCCAGCTCGGCACCTCCGCCGACCACGCCCCGCTCGCGACGGCCATCACCAGCAGCACCATCGGCGGCATCCAGTAGAGGGCCGGCACGGCCGGTGGCCGCCAGCGCTCGGCGACCAGCTTCCAGAGGATCACGACGACGGCGACCCCGGCGAGGATCCGGCCGGCCCGGACAGGACCGAGGCCGATCCCATCGAAGTGGATGCAGAACGCCACCACCTCGATGAACAGGACCTGCTTGCGGATGACGAAGACGCCGACACCGGCGAGGAACGCCACGAACACGGCCGCCGCCACACCCCAGCGGCTGAGGACCAGGAACGCCACCACCGGCACGGCCAGCAGGCCGAGCAGGATCCAGAGCAGGTCCGCCCGGCGGTTGGGCGGCGGCGGGGACGGCGCTGCGTTCGGTCGCTCGATCGTCTGCACGCGCGCCCCCGGAGACCCGCCCGTCCACCACGGACGGACCTGCACAGGCTACCGACACCGTCGGTGGCCGCCACAGCGGCGGTCCCGAACTGCCAGACTGCGGCCGTGCCGACCGACCTCGAACGGGCCCGCTCCGACGCCGAGGCCGTGACCGCCCGCCTCGGGCGGCACCGGGTGGCGGTGGTCCTCGGGACCGGCTGGGCCGAGGCGTTCGCACGGCTCGGTGGAGCGGGAGGACGCCCGCCGATCGCCACGTCCGAGCTGCCGGGGTTCACTCCACCGCAGGTCCCGGGGCACGCCGGCTCGATCGCCTCGGTCCCCGTGGGCGACCTCGACGTCCTGGTCCTCGGCGGCCGCACCCACCTCTACGAGGGCAGCTCGCCCGCCGAGGTGGTGCACCCCGTCCGGGTGGCGACGCTCGCCGGCGCCGAGCTCGTCGTCCTCACGAACGCAGCCGGGTCGCTCCGGGCCGAGGTCGGCCCCGGTGAGGTGGTCGTGGTGAGCGACCACCTCAACCTGACGGGCGCGAGTCCACTCACCGGCGATCCCGACGGGTTCGTCGACCTGTCCGACCTGTACTGCGGCCGGCGGCGCGCCGCCCTCACGGCCCGGGTCGGTGGTCTGACGGAGGGTGTGTACGCGGGCGTGGCCGGCCCCCAGTTCGAGACCCCGGCGGAGATCCGGGCACTACGCACCCTGGGCGCCGACCTGGTCGGGATGTCGACGGTGCTCGAGGCGATCGCCGCGGCGCACGCCGGCGCGGAGGTGGTCGGGCTCTCGCTGGTGACGAACCTGGCTGCGGGACTCAGCACGTCGATCGACCACGAGTCGATCCTCGAGGTCGGCCACGCCGCGACCGACCGGATGTCCGACGTGCTCGAGGCGGTGCTGGCCGACGTCTGAGCCGGGCGGACCTCAGTCGAGCAGGTGGGCGGCCAGCTCCCGGAGCGGAACCTGCGGTCGGGCACCGAGGTGGCCGATCACCTCGCTCGCAGCGATCGACCCGAGCTGGGCGCAGACCTCGTGCGGGAGCCCACGGCTGGTGCCGAAGAGGAACCCGGCGGCGTACAGGTCGCCCGCACCGGTCGTGTCCACGACCTGCTCGACCGGGGCGGCCGGGACGGCGACGAGGCCGTCGTCGGTGACCACGACCGATCCAGCGGCTCCCCTCGTGAGGGCGGCGATGGTCCCGTGGTGTCGGACCCGGGCCGCCGCCTCGTCGAAGTCGTCGACCTCGTAGAGCGCGGTGATCTCGGCCTCGTTCGCGAACACCAGGTCCACGTGGTCCTCGATCAGCGCGGTGAACGCATCCCGGTGTCGCTCCACGCAGAACCCGTCGGACAGCGAGACCGCGACCTTGGTGCCGTTGTCGTTGGCGTGGGCCGCAGCGGCCCGGAAGGCCGCCTGAGCCTCGGGCGAGTCGAAGAGGTAACCCTCGAGGTAGAGGACTCCGGCCGAGGCGATGGCGTCGGGGTCGACGTCGTCGGGTCCGAAGGTCGCCGACGCCCCGAGGAAGGTGTTGAGCGTCCGCTCGGCGTCGGGCGTGACCAGGATCAGGCAGCAGCCGGTGGCCGGACCGTGCGTCGCCGGAGGAACGTCGAACTCGACCCCGGAGGCCCGCAGGTCGTGGGCGAAGACGCCACCGAGCTGGTCGTCACGGATGCGGGAGAGGTACCGGGATGTCCCGCCGAACGATGCGAACCCGACCATGGTGTTGGCGGCTGACCCACCGGAGACCTCGACGGCCGGTCCCATGAGCTGGTAGATCGCCGCCGCTCGCTCCTCGTCGACGAGCTGCATCCCGCCCTTGACCACACCGAGTCGCTCGACGAACGCGTCGTCCTCGTGGCTGAGCACGTCCACCAGCGCGTTGCCGATCCCCACCACGTCGACCTGTCCCGGAGCTGCCACGCGGCGACGGTAGAGGACGACTCAGGGCCCGGCCAATCGCTTGACCCGGTTCGGCGGCACGCCGAGTCGGCGGGCCACGACGCGGGTGGCGTCCCGGCGGGTCGCCCCGGCGGCGAGCTCCTCCTCCACCGCCGTGCGGATGGTGTCGTCGTCGACCGGCGTCGACTCCGGCGCCGGGTCCACCACCAGGACGTACTCGCCGCGGGGTGGGTTCGACGCGAGGTGGTCGACCGCACCGACCAACGAACCGACCCAGACCTCCTCGTGCAGCTTGGTGAGCTCGCGACACAGGGCGACCCGGCGCTCGGGGCCGCAGACCTCGAGCAGGTCGCCGAGCGTCGGGACCACCCGACGTGGCGACTCGTAGACGACCGACGGGCAGGGCGACCCGGCGATCCCGGCGAGCCGCTCGACGCGCTCGGCGCCGCGTCGAGGCAGGAAGCCCTCGAAGGTGAACCGTCCCGAGTCGGGGCAGAGCCCGCTCGCCACCAGGGCCACCACCCCGGCGAACGGGCCCGGGACCACCTCGACGGCCAGACCGGCCTCACGGACCGACCGGACGAGGTGCGCTCCCGGGTCGGACAGCGCGGGCATCCCGGCGTCGGTGACCAGGGCCACGACCTCCCCGTTCCGGATGCGGTCCACGAGCTCCGGGGTGCGGTCCCGCTCCACGGTGGCGTCGAAGCGGAGCAGGTCGACACGGACTCCGGCGTGGGCGAGCAGCCGACCGGTCCGACGGGTGTCCTCGCTCGCGACCACCGAGGCGGCGGCGAGCGCCTCGGTGGCGCGCGGGCTGAGGTCGCCCAGGTTGCCGATCGGCGTCCCGACCACGACCAGGCGACCCGGGCTCACGTGGCAGCCCTCACCGGACGACGAGCCGCTGTCCGGGACCGACGCCCCACGATGCGAACGAACCGGCGTCGGCCTCGAGGACGAACCGACCCCGCAGCCGGGGACGACTCACGCGACCGGGCGGGACGGTCCGGACGCCGAGCACCTCGAGCTCGAGCGAGCCGTCGGGGCGGCGGTGCCGCGGGTCCGAGGACCGGGGTCGACAGAACGCGACGTCGATCGTGCGTCGCATCCCGATCGTGTGGATCGACCACGCCTCGAGGAGGAGCACACCGTCCACCCGACGCCCCAGCAGGCCACGACCGCGTTCGGTCACGGTCCGCGCCTCCTCCACGGCGGCGAGCACCTCTCCACCCCGCAGCAGCCACGGCACCCGTCGAGCATCCCACGACCGACCCCGCACCTGCAGGGTCCGGGCGGCGGGTCGGCGTGCCCTGCTCAGACGTTGAACCGGAACTCCACCACGTCGCCGTCGACCACCTCGTAGTCCTTCCCCTCGAGCCGGAGCCGTCCGGCGTCGCGTGCCGCCGACCAGGAGCCGAGTTCGAGGAGCTCGTCCCAGCGGACCACCTCGGCCCGGATGAACCCCCGCTCGAAGTCGGTGTGGATCACCCCGGCGGCCTGGGGTGCCCGGGCCCCGGCCCGGAAGGTCCACGCCCGGGACTCCTTCTCCCCCGTGGTGAAGAAGGTGCGCAGTCCGAGCATGTCGTAGGCCGCGTGCAGGAACGCCGGGAGCGCTCCCTCGCCGAGACCGAGCTCCTCGAGCAGTTCGGCCCGGGAGCCCTCGTCGAGCTGCGCCGCCTCGGCCTCGAGCTGGATCGACAGGCCGAGCACCGTGCCACCGAAGGCTGCTCGCACCGGGTCCAGGGCCGGCGACGGGTCGTCGAGCTGCCCCTCGTCCAGGTTGACGAGCGCGAGCGCCGGCTTGGCCGTCAGGAGGAAGAACGGCCGGAGCGCCCCGAGCACCTCCGGAGCGAGGTCCGAGCGGTACAGCGGGGTGCCGGCCGAGAGGAGGGCCACCGCAGCGTCCATCGCCGCCACCTCGTCGGCCACCGCCGGGTCGGCCTTGGCGGCCTTGCGGCGCTTCTCGAGCTGCTTCTCGAGTGACTCGAGGTCGGCGTAGACGAGCTCGACCTCCAGGGTCCCCAACTGCTCGACCGGGTCGTCGGAACCGGGCACGTCCGGATCGGAGAACGCCCGGAGGACGAAGACGATCGCGTCCACCTCCCGGATGTGTGCGAGGAACCGGTTGCCGAGGCCCTCGCCCTGGGCCGCGCCCGCCACCAGTCCGGCGATGTCGACGAACTGCACCGAGGCGGGGACCACCTGCGCGCTCCGACTCATCTCGGCCAGCGCGGTGAGTCGGGCGTCGGGGACCTTGGCCACGCCGACGTTCGGGTCCACCGTCGCGAACGCGTACGGCGCGGCGAGCGCCCCGCCCCCGGCGAGGGCGTTGTAGAGCGAGGACTTGCCGGCGTTGGGCAGCCCGACGAATCCGAATCGTTCCACGGTCCTCCGGGTCTCTGTCGCAGGTGGGTGGCCGGTCGCTCACCCTAGGTCGCCCCAGCCGGCGGACCCGCACCCGCAGCGGTCGTCAGCCCCCGGCGGACTCGCCGGTGCCGACAGCGGGCCGTCCGCCCGGCGACAGGTCGTACCGGTCGCGCACCGAGGAGGCCGCACAACCACCGTCGTCGGTGCCCGACGCCCGGGCCAGGTCCCGCTCGAGGATGGGGCTCGCCCCGCTGAACACACCCCAGGGGCTCTCGCAGCCGGGGACCACCCAGGCGTGCGACATCCACCCGTTGCTCGCCGTGGCCTTGCGGCCCCCGAGGGCCTGGCACTCCTCCGGCGTCGTCGTCGAGTCACCGATCACCCCCGTCGGTCCGGTGCAGAGTCCGACGTGCCGGTGGTAGTGGTCGTTCGGCCCGGTGAAGCCCTGGGTGGGCTCGGCGTCGCCCGAGTGGCGCAGGTAGTAGCTGAGCCCGACCATGCGGGCCTCCGGGCCGTTGCCGTCGTAGAGGAGCATCTCGGGCTGGGTGATCTCGAACCGGTCGTCGACCAGCGAGAACTTCATGTAGTGGGCGGCGATCCCGGGCACGTAGGTGGTGACCCTGACCCAACCGGCGGCCATCGCGTCGGCGGCCGTGGGGTACGACAGCGCCGTCTCCCGGGCGAGGGCGAGTTCCTCGGCCAGTCGGACACACTCCGCCTGGTCGACCATCGCCGTCCACGGCTGCGGACCGGCGTGTCCGCCGTGGCCGCCGTTGTCGTCCGGTGCTGCGGCGTCGACGGCGTGACCACCGTGGGCACCGTGACCGCCACCGGCGGCCGCGGTCCGTGCCGTCCAGTCGATCCAGGACCGGTAGTCCTCCTCGGTGGCGTCGGCGAGCGCGACGACCAGGTTGGCGGCCGCGACCTCGCCCTCGCCGGCGAGCGACGTGGCCGAGACGAGTCGGTCGAGGCCCGGCGAACCCCGACCCTGGTTCGGGTCGGGGGCGGCGAGGGCTCCGGTCGCCGAGACGCTCGCGTGGGTCGGCATCCGTCCACCGGCGTAGGTGTCGACCCCCATCCGGAGTGCGTCCTCCCAGTACGAGACCGGGTTGAACCCCAGGTCGCAGCGCGCTGCGTCGATCGCCGCCATCTCGGCCCGGTGGGCCGCACCGTCGTCGTGGGCAGCCGCACCCTGGTGGTCGTGGCCGGACCCGGCGTGCTCACCGGGCACGACGATGGCCGTGGTCGCCAGACCGAGCGTGGCCACGGCCACGACCGACGGGAGGACGAGTCCCGACCGCACCGGCCGCCGGAGGAGCATCCCCCACACGGCGACCAGCACGGCACCGGCCTCGAGCGCGGCGGTCACCGCCCCGACGCCGTCGACGGCCTCGACCTCGCCGGCGTGGGCCCCGACGGGCAGCCCGACGTTGACGCTCAGGAACCACAGCGACAGCACGACGAGGTTGAGGACGGCCACGGCGGCCCGCCACGGGTTCGAGCCGCGGCCGAGCACGAACAGCAGTGCCAGACCGAGCTGGGCCCACCCGACGACGGCGAACGCCAGCGGATCGAGCCAGACACCCGGTTCCGTGTGGGCCGGCACCATCGCCAGGTGCACCACGCCGGCGCCGGCGAGCAGGCCGGCGAGCACCACGTCCAACGCTCCGGGACCGGTGGGACCGGCCGGGCCGGGAGCCCTCACGTCGTCGAGTTGGGCCTGATCGGACGACACAGGGGGACCCTCCGAGGGAGCACTGGGGCCGGCCACGACACCGGCGACGACCGCACTCTAGCGGTCCCGGTTGGAGCCGCCCCCGCTCCGACCGGTAGCGTCTCCCGCATGTCCAAGCGGACCCAGAAGAAGAAGCACAACGCGCGCACCAAGAAGGCCAACCACGGCCGCAAGCCCAACATGGGCCGCAACTCCTGACGTCCTCCTCCGCCGACAGGTCGGATCCGAGCGGGATGCGATCGACCCTCCCGGTCGTTGCACCAACCGGTGACCGAACGACCTGACCTCTGCTGGTTCCGGCGAGACCTCCGGGTCGCCGACCAGCCTGCCCTCGTCAGCCCGGACGGTCGTCCGGTCGTGTGCCTCTTCGTGGCGGACCAACTGCCCCTCGCCACGGCCGGACCGCGACGGCGGACGGTGCTGGCCCGACACCTCGTGGCCCTCGACGAACGGCTCCGTGACGCCGGGGGTGGTCTCGTCGTCCTCGCCGGCGACCCGACGGAGGTCGTCCCCCGGTTGGCGGCGGACCTCGGGGTGCACACGGTCCGCTGGAACGGCGACGTGTCGGGGTACGCGCAGCGCCGCGACGCCCGGGTGGCGGCGGCACTGCGCGCCGCAGGGGTCGGCGTCGAGGAGCACTGGGGCACGCTCGTGCACGCACCGGGGACGGTCGTGGCCCGGTCCACGGGACTGGTGCAGCGGGTGTTCACTCCGTTCTCCAAGGTGTGGGCCCAGGTCGAGCCGACACCCTGGCCCGACGGTCCGCTGCGGCCGACGGCGGGCGCCGGCATCGGCGTCGACCCGTGGACGGCGATCGGTGCCGAGCAGGTCGACGAGGAGGCGCTCCCGACCGGGGGCGAGCTCGCCGCCGAGCAGCGTCTGCGGCACTGGCTCGAACGAGTCGACGGCTACGAGTCGAGCCGGGACGTGCCGGCCGACGACACCGGGACCTCGCACCTCTCGTCCGACCTCCGGTTCGGCACGCTCTCCCCGCGTCACGTGCTCGAGGTCGTCGGGACCGACACCCCGGGACGGTCCGCGTTCGTCCGGCAGCTCGCGTGGCGCGACTGGTACGCCCACCTCTTCCTCGAGCAGCCCCGGCTGGCCCGGGCCGCCATGAAGCCGCACCTCGACCACGTGGCGTGGCGGGACGACCCGGAGGGGCTCGAGGCGTGGCGCACCGGCCGGACGGGCTACCCGATCGTCGACGCCGGCATGCGTCAGCTCGCCGCGACCGGGTGGATGCACAACCGGGTGCGGATGATCACGGCGTCGTTCCTGGTGAAGGACCTGCTGGTGGACTGGCGTCTCGGCGAGGCCCACTTCCGCCGGGAGCTGATCGACGCCGAGGTCAGCCAGAACGCCGGCAACTGGCAGTGGGTGGCGGGCACCGGTCCGGACGCCGCCCCCTACTTCCGGATCTTCAACCCCATCACCCAGGCCAGGCGGTTCGACCCGGACGGCACCTACGTGCGCCGGTGGGTCCCGGAACTCGCAGGCCTGTCGGACGGGCGTGTCCACGCCCCGTGGGAGCTCCCACCGCTCGACCTGGCAGCGGCGGGCATCACCCTGGGCGACGAGTACCCGTGGCCGATCGTGGACCACGCCGAGGCCCGCGATCGGACGCTCGCCGCCTACGCCGCCACCACCCCCGACTGACGGTCAGGCCTGGGAGGGCGTGGTTGCACGCTGGTACGGAGCGACCAGGTGCTCGAGCGACGCCACCGCGACGTCCCCGCCGCCGACCTCGTCGAGCACCTCGGCGGCCGGGCCCGGTCGACGGAGCAGGTAGCCCTGCGCGTACCGACACCCGAGCGCCGCCACGGCGTCGAGCTCGGACTGCCGCTCGATCCCCTCGACCACCACGTCGAGACCGACGGCCTCGACGAACTTCACCGCCGCGGCGAGCACGCTGTAGTCCCGGAAGTCACCCGAGCCGAGTCCGGCGACGAACTCCCGGTCGAGCTTCACCACGTCGATCGGGAGCTTGCCGAGCCTGACCAACGACGAGTACCCGGTGCCGAAGTCGTCCATGGCGATCCGGGTGCCCGCCGCCCGGAGTTCCTCGAGCACCTCGCCCACCTCGTAGACGTCGAGCAGGTCGCCCTCGCTGAGCTCCAGCACGACGGAACGGGCCGGGAGCGAGCGCTCGGCGAGTTCACCGGCGAACCACGCCGGGAACGACGGGTCGCGGACCTGGACCCGGGCCAGGTTGATCCACATGGTCAGCTCGCTGCCGGTCCGACGACGGTGGTCGGCGAGCAGGTCGAGCGACTCGGCGATCACGATGCGGCCGAGCTCGGGCATCAGCCCGTTGTCCCGGGCCACCCCCAGGAACGCTCCGGGGTAGAGCAGCTCCTCGCCCCGCTGCCACCGGACCAGCGCCTCCACGCCGCAGGACCGACCGGTGGCCAGCTCGACGATCGGCTGCAGGTGGACCACCAGATCGCCCGACCGGATGGCTCGACGGAGGCCGGTGTCGATCTCGAGCCGCTCGGAGAGGTCGGCCTCGAGTTCCTCGTCGTAGCGCACCACCCGGACGTGCGGGTCGGCCTTGGCCCGGTACATGGCCACGTCGGCGTTTCGGAGCAGCTGCTCGGGCCGCGAGATCTCGGGGGACGCGACCGAGACACCCAGACTCCCGGCCACGAACACCTCGGCACCGTCGATCAGGAACGGACCGTCGAGCGCCGAGGCCATGGCCTCCGCCACCGCTCCGGCCCGATCGCCGGCGGTCGGGCCGACACACAGCGCCACGAACTCGTCGCCGCCGAGCCGGGCCACCGTCACGTCGGCTCCGGCAGCGACGGACGAGAGCCGTTGGGCGACGGCGCGCAGCAGCAGGTCGCCGCTGCCGTGGCCGAGGGTGTCGTTGACGACCTTGAAGCGGTCGAGGTCGCAGAAGACCACCGCGACCTCGCCGGACTCGGCGCCCCGGATCCGGAGCTCCTCACCCATCTGCTCGAGCAGGTGTGCCCGGTTGGGCATGCCGGTGAGCGGGTCGTGGGACGCACGGAACCGCAGGAGGTCGGCGGCGATCGCCCGGTCGAGCACGAGCGCGACCAGGTCGGCGCACCGACGGGCGACGGCCTCGACGGCGGAGCGATCCGAGTCGAGGGACGACCTCGGCGGACCCGACGCCGCCCGGCACATCTCCAGGTGCCCGAAACCGTCGCCGCCGGCGATGGCCACCGGCCAGCGCCGCTCGACCACCGCGTCCTCGTCGACCTCGCACAGGGGGCCGTCCCGGTGGGTGATCGAGCGGGGGAGGTCGGACAGGTCGTCCCGGCCGGCCCGGACGAATCGGAGGCAGCGACCCGTCAGCTCGTGGGCCAGGTCGAGGACGTCGACGACCAGTTCGCCGGACGGACGTCCCTCGACGATGCCGGCGAGGATCTCGGCCTCGCCCCGGTCGAGCACGGAGGCCCGGTCCAGTGCCGCACGGTCGGCCCGGATCCGCTCCCGGGCCGCCCCGTATCGGGAGCGGATCTGGCGGGAGGTGACCACCAGCAGCGCCACGAGCGACAGCGCCGAGATCACGAGGAACAGCACCCCACGCTGCTGGTCCGTGCCGTGGTCGTGGAACTTCTCACGGAGGTT
>CAIQNH010000200.1 GCA_903873135.1 uncultured Actinomycetes bacterium | reverse complement strand
GCGTCGAGCAGCGCCGTCTTGCCGATTCCGGGCTCACCGCGCAGCAGCAGCCAGGACGGTCGACGGGCTCGGGCCTCCTCGAGGTGCTGGTCCACGATCCGGAGTTCCCGGTCCCGACCGAGCAGGCGTCTCATTCCAGCATCTGGGAACCCACCGTCGTACCGTGCGGAGACGTCGGACGAGCTCACGTGGATGCGCTCAGGGGGTCGAGGTGGGCAGGTAGTAGGTCTCGGGCGTCTCGTCGGGCAGCGACGTCTCGCTCACCGACTCCCCCGCCGCGACGAGCAGGTCGACCATCGGCGGTGCCACGTCCCGCGGCACCGTCCAGTCGATCGCCTCGGACACGCCGGCCACCTCGGCGAACGGGCGGAGGAACGTGAAGTAGACCTCGGCACCGCAGCGCACCATCTCCATGGTGTCCATCCTGGCGATTCGCCGGTAGAGCGCCCGCTCGGTCGTGCGGGCTGCCGCCGCCACGGCGCCCAGCTCGTCCAGCGGCACGGGACGCAGCTCGCCGGGCGCGGCGTCGTCGGTGGTGAAGAGACTCAGGCCGACCAGTCGGTCGAGGTAGTCCTCGGGGTCGGTGACGACGGTGCCGAAGTCCGTGATGCGTGCGTCCACCCCTCGCAGGACCAGTCCCGCCACCAGGTGCTGGTAGGGCATGTCCTCGGCCACGTCGGACCACGGGAAGTCCGAGCGGCCCATCTGGTACAGGTCCCGCACGACCATGGTGTCGCCGGGCGGGCCCAGGCCCAGGGCACCCAGGTCGTAGGGGCCCGTGTCGCCCGTCCCCACCCGGGTGTCGAAGTAGAGCAGGAACAGGTAGCTGACGAGCGAGGCCAGGTGCCGGCGGACCTCGGCGCGCTCGTCGTCGGCGAGGGGCTGCGCCGAGGTGGCCAGCTGGGCCACCACGTCGTCGTCGTCGTAGACGCGGATGGTCCCACCGGAGTCGTCGGCACTGCGGGACCCGTCGCCCCGGAAGCCGCGTGCGGCAGCGTCCCAGAACTCGAGGACCTCGAGGGTGCGCTCCGGCCGGTCGAGCGACGGGTCGAACTGCGAGAGCACCTTGCGGCCGAGCAGGTGGAAGTTGGCGATCGACCAGAGGTGCACGGTGTTGATCCGCGAGCCCGGTCGCCGTCCTGCAGCGCCCACCTGGTGGGGGTCCATCGCGTCGGTGATCGTCCGCACGGCCTCCGGGTAGCGCAGGAACGCCTCGCAGCAGGCGACCAGGATGTAGCTCGTCACCGGGATCATCTGCGACTGGTAGCTGGTGCGCTCCGTGGTGAGCCGGTGCGCGAGCGGCGAGTGGTAGGCGATCAGCTCGTCGACACGGCGGCGGGCGTCGTCGCCCAGCGGCACCGGACCGTCGGTCCCCTCAGCCACGGTCGACCTCAACCACGGACGACACCGACCGGACCCGAGCAGTCGAGCTCCACGACCTGCCCCGTCACCGGCGCCTCGTCGAACGCACACCCCATGACGCACGGCAGCCCGTGCTCCCTGCTGACGATCCCCACGTGGCTGCGCATCGTGCCGGCGGTGCAGACGATGCCGGCCAGTTCGGCGTACAGCGGGGCGAGGAAGGTCGCTCCGGCGTCTCGCACCACCACGACGACCTCCCCGGGCTCCACGGTGCCGTCGTCGAGGGCGTCGAGCAGGTCGATCACGTCGTCCCGTCCCTCCATCACCCGCACGGTGCCGGTGACCGGGCCGTGCTCGAACACCGACTGGCCCCGTCCGATCTCACGCATCGCCGCATCCTAGGGAGCAGCCCGGGGCGCTGCCCGGCCTGCGGGCGGTGGCGACGGGAGTAGCCTCCCGTTCCGTGACCCGCTACCTCTCCGACGACTGGTTCGAGGCCGCCGCCCAGGCGCTCGCCGCTGACGACTCGCTGGCGGCGGCCAGCCGGGGGGTGACGGTCGGGGTCGACTACGAGGTCACCGGTACGCCGTTCGGCAAGCGGCGCTACGGCATCCGGCTCGACGACGGCAGCGTCCGCATGGAGCTCCCGCCCGAGGGCGAGCCCGACGCCTGGTTCACGGTCGACTACGACACCGCCAGCGAGATCGCCAGGGGCACGCTGACGGTTCAGGTGGCCTTCATGCAGGGTCGGCTGAAGCTCGGCGGCGACGTGGCGGTCCTCCTGCGTTCCGGCCCGGCACTCGACGACGTGGCCGACGCCCTGGCCCCGCTCCGCGACTCCACCGAGTTCTGAGGTTGCGGCCGGCGCACGGCCGGCGGCGGCGCGGCCGCTCCGACGCACCTGGAGCCGGCCCCGGACGCGACGAACCCCGGCGCCCGCTCGCACGGGTCGCCGGGATCCGACGTGGAGGGAACTGGAACCTCAGGCCACCGGGATGGTGACCACGAGCGGCTGCAGGGTGCCGCCGGACGCCGAGCCGACCACGTAGACGTTGGTCAGCGACTTCGACGAGAGGCGCACCTTGTCGACCGACAGCACGGTCGTGGGGGTGCCTGCGACCCGCACGTCGACGGTGTAGCGGAGGAACGACGGCAGGGTGAACGCCGCCGCTGCGCCGTTGGACGCTCCTCGCACGATCGTCAGCTTGAGCGCCGGGACCTTGCGGGACAGGGGTGCCAGACCGGCGTCGATGTCGACGGCAGGTGCGGCAGCGGCGTGGTGCAGCGCCACCCGGGCGGTGCCGAACCGGGTCCGCTTGGTGTCGTTGCTGAACACGTTGATGCCCGGCGTGCCAGCCGCGTCCACGAAGCTCGCCACGAGCGAGAAGTTGCCGCCTGCGGGGACGGCGATGCTCCGGTCGATCAGGGTGGTGACGCCGTCAGGGGTGCGGATCTCCACGTCGTAGGTGGCGGCCGGCAGGGTCAGCGGACCGACGGTGTTGCCGAACAGGAAGTCGTCGATCGCCACGGCACCGTTGACGTAGACGTCGACCTTGGTGCCCGGTCCGAGCACGCTGTCGAGGGGCAGACCGTGGGTCACGTAGACCTGGGACGACCCGGGGTCGGCACCGGCAACGGCGGGCACGGCGAGGGACACGGAGACTGCGGCCAGGACCACAGCCAGGAACTTGCGCATGGGGAACTCCTCGGGGGAACAGGGGCGGCATCGTCGTCGCCGAGGAGTGGTTCGTCGGGGGGCTCCCCCACGGATGCGCGCGGCGCCCGATCAGGAGGTCCCGGGTGGGGCCACCCTCCGGGACGGGTCCGGACGACCGGCCGAGCGGGTCAGATCAGACCGAGCTCGGCCACTGCGTCGCGCTCGGAGGCGAGCTCGGCGGCGGACTCGTCGATCCTGGCCCGGGAGAAGTCGTTGATCTCCAGGTCCGGCACGATCCGGTACTCGCCGCCGGCGCACGTCACCGGGAAGGACGAGATCAGTCCCTCGGGCACCCCGTAGGAGCCGTCCGACGGCACCGACATGGACACCCAGTCGCCCTCGGGGGTGCCCAGGTGCCAGTCACGGATGTGGTCGATCGCCGCGTTGGCGGCGGAGGCGGCCGAGCTCGCACCGCGGGCGTCGATCACGGCGGCGCCACGCTTGGCGACGGTCGGGATGAAGTCGTCGGCGTACCACTGCACGTCGCCCACGGCCTCGGCAGCGTTCCGGCCGTCGACCTCGCAGTGGTACAGGTCCGGGAACTGGGTGGTGGAGTGGTTGCCCCAGATGGTCATGCGCGTCACCGACGAGACCGGGACCGACAGCTTCTGCGACAGCTGGGCGATCGCACGGTTGTGGTCGAGTCGGGTCATGGCGGTGAACCGGCCGGGGTCCAGATCGGCAGCGTTGCGCTGGGCGATGAGGGCGTTGGTGTTGGCCGGGTTGCCGACCACGAGCACCTTCACGTCCCGGCGGGCCGAGCGGGACAGCGCCTCGCCCTGTGGCTTGAAGATGCCGCCGTTGGCCGACAGCAGGTCCGAGCGTTCCATGCCGGCCTTGCGAGGCATGGCGCCGACCAGCAGTGCCACGTCCGCGTCACCGAAGGCGACGTCGGGGTCGTCGGTGCGGACGACGGAGTCGAGCAGGGGGAAGGCGCAGTCGTCGAGCTCCATGTTCACGCCCTCGAGTGCTCCCAGAGCCGGGGTGATCTCGAGCAGCTGGAGGATCACGGGCTGGTCGTGACCGAGCATGGCGCCGCTCGCGATCCGGAACAGCAGGGCGTAGCCGATCTGGCCGGCGGCACCTGTGACGGCGACTCGGAGCGGGGACGTGGACATGGTGATCCTCCAGGGACTCGGGCGGTGCGACCGGGCCGTGTGCGGCCGCCGATCGCTGCGGTGCCCGCGACCCTAGGGCTGGGGTCGACCCTCCGAAAAATGCCGTCCCGCCGCTCGCCCGCTCCCTCGCTCACCACCTCCCCCGCCGACCTGCTCCCTCCCGCCGGAATGTTTGGCGAGTGCCTTTGCCGCTTCGTCCGAGATCGAAGTCAGCCCGTTGAGCGACAACTCGCCCCGATG
>CAIQNH010000199.1 GCA_903873135.1 uncultured Actinomycetes bacterium | reverse complement strand
TGCTGCCGCCGGCGGGACGGCAGGCGCGGCCGGTCCGGCGGCCGAGGTCGCGGGTGAGACCGCCGTGGCCGGCGAGGCCGCCGCGGTCGCCGACGGCGCCGTCGGTGCGGCGAGCGCCGAGGACGCTGCGCTCACCGAGGAACTCGCTGCCGGCGCAGCTGGTGCGAGCGGGAGCGCGTCGGGCACGTCCATCGGGGCCTCGGGTAGCGCCGGTCCCGAGAACAGCGACGTCCTCTTCACCTTCCTGATGGGGGCGGCGCTCGTCGCGGTCGGACTCTTCGCCGCCAAGGGCGGCCGCTCGGCGGTGGCGCGGCGATGAGCCGCCGTGGCCTGGTGGTCCGACTCGTCGCCGCGGCCGTCGCCGTCGGTTGGGTGTTCGCGCCCGTCGTGGCTCCCGCGCAGACCGGAGGCACCACCGAGGTCGTCACCCTCAGCTCCCGCCTCCCGGCGGAGCTGGTGCCCGCGGCACTGGCGAACATCCAGCAGCTCGACACCGCCACGCGCCGGACCACCGTGGAGTACCTGGTGTCGGGCACCGAGGACGCCCGAGCCGCATTCGCCGCCGGTGAGGTCGACCTGATGGTGTCGGGCATCGATCTGAGCGAGGCCCAACGGTCTGCGTTGCAGCAGTCCGGCCGGGGGTTCATCTCGGCGCCGGTCCAGGCCGTGGGCCTCCAGGTGTTCGGATTCGTCCCGGAGATCGGACTGTTCCCGACCCGTTGCGACGAGGTGGACGAGGAGACCGGTGAACCCCTCGTGGAGTGCTCGCAGGCCGACCGGATCCCGCTCACGGCCGATCTGCGGCTCGGTGGGGAGTCGCTCGTCGAGGCGTTCTACGTGGGCAACAACGTGTGGAACTCGGCGTCGTTCGTCCGTGACATGGGGCCGGTGCTGCCAGCGGGGTATCGACTCGTCCCTCCCATCCGCGGCGCCCGACCGCTCGTGCGCAGTGACGGCGACGCGTTCAACCAGTTCCTCGACGCCTACGTGGCGACCACGGCCGGGGCGCAGCGTCGTGCTGCCCTGCAGGCCACGCCGGGCGGCGATCCAGACGACGTGCCGAGCGAGGTGTGGCCCGGGTTCCTCACCCCCTCCCGTCAGGGCATGGACAACGTGGTCTCCACCATCACCAGCGGTCTCGATCCGGGCGGCAGCGAGGTCGGCCTCGGCGGCACGATCGCCGCCACCTTCCCGAGCGCAGCGCTGGAGTCGATCGCCGTGAACCAGGGCAAGCCGCCCGCGGAGCGGGTGCCGGTGTTCCGCGCCCAGGTCCGCAACGCCGCCGGCGAGTGGCTGTTCCCGACCCCGGAGTCGATCACCGCCGCCGTGGCCCTGGAGGGTGGACGGGCGTTGGCGGCCACGACCAACCCGGCGAAGGGTGCCTACCCGATCGCCTGGGTGAACCGGGCCTACGTCCCGGCGAGCGGCCTGACGGCCGACGAGGCGAACGCGGCGGCGTCGTTCATCCGGGTGCAGGTGTCCGCCGGACAGGAGCGTGCTGCGGCGCTCGGCGACGGTCGCCTGACCCCGGCCATGGTGACCGAGGCGCTCGCGGCTGCGGACCGCATCGTCGAGTCGAACTGCGCCTCGGCCAAGGGAACGGTCACCACCAGTGCTGACGGGTCACCCTGGTTGCCGTCGGGCGTCCTGCGGTCCGGTCCCGTGAAGCTCTGCACCGGTGCCGCCAACCCGGAGGTGACCGTGCCTCCGGACAGCGGGACCGGGGCAGGGTTCGACTCGGTGCTCACCGACACGGGATTCAGCGACCTGACTGCGGACACGGGCTTCACCGACGTGCCGGCCGGGTTCGACGAACTCGCTCCCGAGGTGGCCGGCGAGCAGCTGACCGCGACCGCCGAGGGCGCCGCGTCCGGTGGCGCCGCCGAGGCTGCACCCTCGGGTGCAGCCGGGGTGACCGGTGCGGCGACGGTGTCGCGTCGGATGCCCTTGCCCATCCCCGGCCAGACGCTGCCGCCACTCGACCGGGCGGTCACCCTGGGCATGGGGGCACTGTTCGCCACGATGGTCTGGAAGCTCGCCGACCGTCGCCGGAGCCTCGGGTGAGCGTCCTCGAACCTCCGGAGTTGGAGGGTCCCGACCCGGACCTCGACCGGCCGATCGACGGACTGGTGGAGGACGACCCCGCGCCGGCGCCTCCCGGAGCGAGCAGGGGTGGTCGGGCGGTGGTCCTGACGGTGCTCGCCGCCGTGCTCGCCGTGGTGCTCCTGATCGTGTTCCTGCTGCCGGAGTCGGCGCAGGTCCGTCAGCAGCACCTCCGCGACGAGTACCGGGAGCCCGCCTCGGGCGCAGCGGTCGGCGAGGCGGCCCTGCTGCTGCAGATCCCGGTTCTCGGACTCGACCAGGTGGTGGTCCGCGGCGCCGAGCCGGTGCAGCTCCGAGGTGGCCCGGGCTGGCGGGAGGGGAGCGCCCCACCCGGTCAGGGCAACACCGTGATCCTGGGGCACTCGACGCTCTGGAGCTACCCGTTCGGGAAGCTCGACGCCCTCGTGGGCGGGAACCGCATCTTCATCCGGACCCGGGACGACCGGGTGTACCTCTACAAGGTCACCGAGGTGGCCGTGGTGCCGGGTGACGAGACCGAGGTCCTGCAGGCCGACGGACCGACCCGCCTGACCCTGGTCACCAGCGCCGGTGGGCCGTTCTCGAGCGACCGACTGGTGGTCACGGCGGCCGCCGCCGGTCCACAACCCGAGGTGCCCGAGGACGCCCGGGTGGCCGTCTCCGACACCGAGGACGTCGGCTCCTTCGACGAGCGGCCACCCTCCGGCGCCCTCCTGCTGCTGGCCGGCGCCGTGGTGGCCGCCGCCGGTGTGTTCGCGTTGCGCGATCTCCGGCGTCGCTACGGCGTCGGTGTGGCCGTCGTGATCGGTGGGCCGGTCGTCGCCATCGGCGTCGTCCTGGTGCTGTTCAACCTGAACTCGTTCCTGCCGGTCACGTACTGAACCTCGGACCCTGGGTCCGCGTCGCCGAGCCGTTCCTGCTGGAGGGGTCGGTCGATCTGTCGCGCCCGGACGAGCGTCGGGACAACGTCCGTGGTCGAGCCGACCGACGAGGTTCCCGTTCGCCGCTGATGTGCGAACCGCAGGTGTCCAACCGAGCGCTATCGGACGTCGAGGGGAGCAGCAGGTGAACTCGCCACGAACACCTGCGGAACACTGCCGCGGAGCCATGGACAGCCCGTCCGGGGTCCCGCAGAGTCCAGCCCGGCGGCACGGGTCGCCCAGAACGAAAGGCTGTGAGTCCATGTTGAAGCGAGTCCTCGCACCGGCGGTCCTGGCCGGCGCACTCCTGTTGAGCGTGTCGCTCGCCCCGGCCGCCGGTGCGCAGCCGTCGGGCAGCGTCAACCCGAACCCGGTGGCCTTCGCCCCCGGCCAGACCGAGGCTCCGGTCACGGTCAACTGGTCCGGTCAGGCGCCGGGCAAGCTGATCTACGTCGACATCTGCAAGAAGCTGTCGAGCGACCCCACCTTCAACCCGGGTCAGGACTGCGCGCCGCTGTCGAGCATCAACCCGAACGCCACGGCGACGGGCAGCGGCACGACCCAGTACAACGTCTTCCGCGGCCCGGACCCCTCGGGTGACCAGCCCTGGGGTTGCTTCGCCGCTGCAGACCAGGCCCCGTCCGGCATCCAGAAGTTCACGACCTGCTACGTGCGGGTGACGAACGACAGCCTGTTCAACAACTCCGGTGCGGCCGACATCCCGTTCACGATCGTCGAGTCCGGCGGCGTGATCCCCGAGGCCCCCGTGGCCGTCCTCCTGCCCGTGATCGGTGCGCTCGTGCTGATCGGCGGGTTCGTCCTGGTCCGGCGTCGGCAGGCGCTGGCCTGATCCCCCCGGGGTCCGGTCGACCGCGACGGTCGGCCGGACCCTTCCCCAACCAACCAAGCAAACCCAACCCACCACTCACCTCGAGGGAGACACCATGAAGTTCAAGTCCCTGGTCGCCGGCGCCATCGCCGCAGCGACCCTCCTCACCGGCGTCGGCACCGCCGGCGCCTTGGCGCCGGAGCCGACCGGCTACGACGACCTCCCGGACCTGCTGGTCACGGGTGGTTCGGACACCACCTACCGGATCAACCAGGAGCTCGACGTCGTCTACAACCAGGCCAAGGGCTGCGAGACGATCAACGGCTTCCCGACCACCCCGGCGGGCAACACGCGGAAGTGCCTCGGTTTCGACGGCTCCGTGACCAACCCGCAGACCGACATCAAGGGCAACTGGGACCACGACGTGAACACCCAGCTGTTCCCGACCGGCTCGTCGACCGGCGTGAAGCAGCTGGTCGCCGGCGAGGTCGACATGGCCCGCTCGTCCCGGGGTCCGAACAGCTCCGGTGAGAGCAACGCCAACTTCTGGGGCATCGGCAAGGACGGCCTGTCGATCATCACCTACGGCACGCGGTCGCCCGGCAACATCACGTTGGCCCAGATCCAGGGCATCTACAACTGCTCCATCACCACCTGGGACCAGATCACCGGGAACCCGGCCGACGCCGGTCAGGTGATCGAGCCCATCGGCATGA
>CAIQNH010000198.1 GCA_903873135.1 uncultured Actinomycetes bacterium | reverse complement strand
GTCCCGGCGGGGGTCCACGACGACGGCGCGTCCGGTGCGCTCGTCGCCCACGAGGTACGAGGCCTGGGAGAGGCAGTCGAGGTAGTGCTGCTCGAAGATCACGGCGTGCTCCTGTTGGTTCGGTCGGATGTTGTCACGGGTTGGCCGCCAGTGCGATCGCAGCGTCGACGCCGGTCCACACGGCCACGGCGAGGACGAGGACACCGAGGGCGGCGCTCAGGTTGCGGGCGGGTACCCGGTCGGCGACGGCCCGGCCGAGCAGCACACCCAGCACGGCGGCGACGGTGAAGGGTGCGACCACAGCCCAGTCGACCGAGTCGACGCCGCCCCGGAAGACGAGCGCGAGCGTGGCGTTGAGGGCGATCACCAGCAGCGAGGTCCCGGTGGCGACCGGCATGGGGAAGCCGAGCACCAGCACGAGCGCCGGGACGATCACGAACCCTCCGCCCACGCCGAACAGTCCGGTCAGCAGGCCCACGCCGGTGCCGGTGGCCACGAGGGCACCGACGCGCCGGGGTGTCCAGGCAGGGGCGGTCGGTGCGGCGACCGGCGGTGCCTCCGTGCCGGTGCTGACGTAGCGGCGCAGCTGCGCACCGTCCCGGTACCGGGGGAGGTCGGCGGCCCGCTCGACGGGCTCCGGATCGGGTCGGACGCGCTCGAGCGGCACGTCGTCGACGGGCAGGGCGTCGGTGCGACGGAGGCTCTGGAGCATGCGCACGCCGACGACCACCATGAGCGCTGCGAAGCCCAGCAGGAGCACGTCGCCGTCGAGGCGCTCGTTCAGGCGCGTGCCCACGAAGGAGCCGGCAGCACCGACGGCGGCGAACCCCAGACCGGCGGCCACGGCCACGCGACCGACCCGGGCGTGGCTGACCACGCCGACGAGCGAGGCGACCCCGACGACCACGAGCGACGAGGCCGTGGCCTCCTCGGCGGTGAGCCCCACCACGCCGACCAGGACCGGGACGGCCAGGATGCTGCCGCCCCCGCCCACCGCGCCCAGCGACAGCCCGATGAGCAGGGCGAGGATGCTGGCGACGACCAGGTGCACAGCGACCATCTTCGGGCGCTCGACGGGCTGGCGTCAAGTACCCCCGGGGGTATCTGGGGCCGTGGGCTCAGGTGGCCCGGATGGCGTCGAGGACGTCGACCCGGACGGCCCGCCGTGCCGGCGCCACGGCGGCCACCACGCCGACCAGGAGGCCGGCGGCGACGATCGACGCGACCCGGGCCGGGTTCAGGGAGAACGGCACCGAGCCGTCGCCCAGTGCGCCGACGAGCACCCACCCCACGAGCACTCCGCAGCCCACCCCGACGACCGTCCCCAGGACCGCGACCAGCACCGACTCGCCGACGACCATCCGGGCGACCTGGCCCCGCGTCGTCCCCAGCGCCCGCACCACTCCCAGCTCGGACCGTCGCTCGTGGATGGACAGCGTCGTGGTGTTCACGATCCCCACGAGCGCCACGACGATGCTCACCCCCAGCAGGGCGTTGACGGCGGCAACCAGGAAGTCGAGCACCTGCCCGACGATCTGCCCCAGGAAGTTGCCCGGGACCACCTCCACCCCGGTGAAGTCCTGCAGCACACCGTCGATCGCCACCCCCACGTCCTCGGCGGCTCCGGCCTCCGTGCGGACGTAGACCAGGTTCACCGGCTGCGGGCCGAGCAGGTCGGTGAGGGTCTCCTCCGACACCAGGATCCCCAGGGTCAGCGAGTCGATGCGGGCCCGGAGCGTCGCCGCCACCGGCACCGACTCCACGGTCCCGTCGGGACGGGTCACGGCGACCGCGTCGCCCAGCCCGACCCCCGGACCGAAGGGGGACTCGCCGCCCGGCGGTCCGCCCGCGCCGCCGCCCGTCGTCCCCGATCCCGACTCGGTGCCGCCCAGACTGCCGAGGGTGAGGGTGGAGAAGTCGACGACCGCCGCTGCGCCGCCGGCGGCGACCTCCTCCAGGGAGCCCTCGACGACCTCGAGACCCGTGGTCTCCCGGAGCAGCTCCACGTCGGCACCCGAGACGGGGGTCTGCCCGGTGGTCGTGCTCGCCGACACCGTCGTCCGCACCGGCGCCGTCCGGCGGACCCCCGGGATCCCGTCGATGGCCTCGACCACCTCGTCGTCGATCGGGGCGCCGGCGCTCGCCACGATGAAGTCGGAGGCCGAGAGCGCGTCGAGCTGGCCGGTCGCCCACGACTTGAAGGCCTCGCCCGAGGTGGTCACGACGGTCACCAGGAACAGTCCGATCACCAGCGCGTTGGCCGTGGTCGCCGTGCGCCGTGGGTTGCGCACCGTGTTGTCGACGGCCAACCGGGCCGTCAGCCCGAGCGGGCGGGTCGCCGGCCGCAGCAGCACTGCGAAGCCCCTGGCCAGCAACGGCCCACCCACGATCACGCCGCCGAAGAGCACCAGCGCGCCCGGGCCGAGCAGCCAACTCGTCCACCCGCCGAGACGCACCCCGAGCAGGCACGCGAGTCCGAGCGCGAGGAGCGTGCCGCCGACCACGGCCCGGGCCGTCGAGGTGCCGGACCGGTCGACCGCGCCGATGCGCATGGCCTCCACCGGCCGAGTGCGTCCGGCGCGGATCGCCGGGGCGAGCACCGAGACGGTGGTCACCACCGTGCCGGCGGCCAGGCAGCCGAACACGAGCAGTGGGGTGACCGACAACCCGGCACCGGGCAGGCGGTAACCGAGGCGGCCCACGAGCCACACCACACCTGCGGACAGGAGCGCTCCGGCCACGATGCCGAGCGCGCTCGCCACCACGCCGACGGCGACACCCTCGGCGAGCAGGGCCCGCCGCACCTGGGCCGGCGTGCCCCCGATGGCCCGGACGAGGGCGAGCTCCTGACGGCGCTGGGTGACGACGATCGCGAACGTGTTGGCGATCACGAATCCGGCGACGAACAGGGCCACCCAGGCGAAGCCGTTCAGGACCGGACGCAGGACGTCGACCACCCCGGCGGTGAGCGCCTGACGCTCGGTCCGGAAGTCCGCTCCACCCACGACCCGGTACGCGTCGGCCAGCTCGGTGGCGAGCGTCCGGTCCAGTGCGGTCGTGCCCGGTTCGGCCCGGACCAGCACCGCCTCCCAGCCGCGGGCCTCGGTGCCGAGCACCTGCAGGGCGTCGTCCGGGGCGAACGAGACCGTTCCGCCGTCGTCGATCGAGTCGGCGTCGCCGAAGCTGCTGAGTCCGACCACCGGCCGGGTGATCCGACCGATGGGCGTCGCCAGGGTCACCGTGTCGCCGGGCGCCAGGTCGAGCTCGTCGGCCGTGCGGCGGTCGAGCACCACGCCGTCGGTCGGCGGGGTCCCCTCGGTGACCTCGAGCGGGTTGAGGTCGGGGTCGTCGATCCACGCCCTGCCGACGGTCCGCGACGCCCGGGTCGTGCCGTCCTCGCCCAGGATGCGCACCGGCGCCGTGAGCTCGCCCGCGGCCGCCGCCACCCCGGGCGTACGGGCGATCTGCTCCAGCGCAGCCGGTGACACCCC
Source organism: uncultured Actinomycetes bacterium (assembly GCA_903873135.1). Lineage (GTDB taxonomy): Bacteria > Actinomycetota > Acidimicrobiia > Acidimicrobiales > Microtrichaceae > SXMI01. The sequence continues at coordinate 8,843 of CAIQNH010000198.1, read as the reverse complement.
CGGGCTCACCCCCTCGAAGTCGATGAGCGAGACGACGGCGGCGTCGACCGATGCGTACTGGCGGTCGACCGACCCCAGCAGTGCCGACTTCATCGCTCCGGTCAGCATGAGCCCGGCGGCCATGAAGCCGATGCCGACGACGACCGCCAGGGCGGTGGCCACGAACCGGGGTGCGTAGGCGCGGAGGTTGCGGACGGCGAAGCGGAGCACCGTCAGCGGGCCAGCGTGCCCATGCGCTCGAGGAGCAGCTCCCGGGTGGGGCCCACGAGGTCGTCGACGATCCGGCCGTCGGCGAGGAAGAGCACCCGGTCGGCGCGTGCGGCGGCCACCGGGTCGTGGGTGACCATGACGACGGTCTGGCCGTACTCGGCGGTGGCCCGGGCCAGGAAGTCGAGGATCTCGGCCGACGAGTTGGAGTCCAGGTTGCCGGTCGGCTCGTCGGCGACGATCACGTCGGGTCGTCCCACCAGCGCCCGGGCCACTGCCACCCGCTGCTGCTGGCCGCCGGACAGCTCGCTCGGACGGTGGTCGAGACGGTCGCGGAGGCCGACGGCGTCGACGACGTGGTCGAACCAGGCCTGGTCGGGCCTCCGTCCGGCCAGGTCGGCCGGGAACGTGATGTTCTCCCGGGCGGTGAGCGTCGGGAGCAGGTTGAACTGCTGGAAGATGAACCCGATCCGGTCGCGCCGCAGCCGGGTGAGCCGACGTTCGTCGAGGTTCGTGGCGTCGACGTCACCGATGATCACCCGTCCGGCGGTGAGCCGGTCGAGACAGGCCGCGCACTGCACCAGCGTCGACTTGCCCGACCCGGACGGACCCATGATCGCCGTGAACCGGCCCTGCTCGAACCCGACGGTGACGCCATCGAGGGCCCGGACCTCGGCCTCGCCGCTGCCGAAGACCTTGGTGCCGCCGAGCACCTGGGCCGCCCAGGTCACCGTGGTGCCGGCCTGGCTCACGACGGCGACTCGGCCCAGTCGATCTCGACGGTCGTGAACCCGGCCGCCTGCAGGAACGCAGTCAGCCAACGCTCGGTGTTGGACCGGGCCTGATCGAGGACGTCGGTGCTGTCGGCGGCCCGGGCGAGCTTGTCCTCTGCGGCCCGGTACACCTCGGAGTCGTCGAAGGGGTTGGAGGCGAACGCATCCTCGATCCGGTCGAGGATGCCCCGCTCCCTCGACACGACCCGGGCCGAGCCCTCGTCGATCTCGGGGTCGCTGAGGGTGGGTTCGGGGAGGCGCAGGCGGATGGTGGAGCGGTCGTCCGAGACCTGGACGGCGTCGTCGGTGAGCTGGGAGAAGTCGACCGTGGCCCGGACGGTGCCGGTGACGATGGCGGTGACCCGCTCGCCCTGGATGAAGTCGGGCAGCAGGTTGGCGTCCTCGGTCAGGTCGACGTCCTGGGTGAAGGTGGCCTCGGCTGCGGTGAACTCCTCGAGCTGGCGGATGCGCTCGAGGACGGACGGACCGGACCGGTCGACGGTGGTGGAGCCGAAGGGGTCGAACGCCGACAACACCCCGAACGCCAGCAGGCCGAGCAGTCCGACGGCGATCAGGACGAGCGAGACGGTGGCCGCTGGTGGCAGCGACAGCCGCTGCTTCGGTACCTCGAGCCGACCCACGTCGACACGGTAACAGCGCACCCCCGCCGCCCCCTCCCACCCGCTCTGTGGTGCGAGCTACGTGAATACGCATGTAGCTCGCACCACAGAGCGGGTGGGGGGGCTGGTGGGTGGGTCAGGCGGGTGGCTGGATGCGGCCGGCGATCAGGTCGACCAGTCCGGGGTCGGCGCCGACGTGCTCGTCGAGCTGGATCGTCACGTCGGGGTGTGCCTCCCGAGCGGCGTCGACGATGCCGGGGATGTCCCGGGCCACGTGGTTCCCGGTGTGGAGGAACAGGGGCACCAGTCGCACCCGGTCCGCCCCGTCGGCCACGGCTGCGTCCACGGCGTCGGCGATGCTGGGCTCGGCCAGCTCCAGGTAGGCGGGGCGTACGGTGACGCCGGCGGCGGTCCCGACCAGCTCGCACAGGCGACCGTGGTCGGCCTGGGCGGCCGGGTTGCGGCTCCCGTGGGCGATCAGCAGCACAGCCTCGGTCACGGCCCCACGGTACGGTCCGCCCCCGTGGTCGACAACGCACCCCCCGACGAGCCGGGCTCCGCGCCGACCCACGGGGTGGGGCCGCACCCCCGGCCGTGGCCCGACGACCCGAGGCTGGACCCGGAGCTGCTCGCCGCCGGCGACTCCCGCAACGTGGTGGACCGCTACCGGTACTGGTCCGTCGAGGCGATCGTGGCCGACCTCGACACCCGCCGCTTCGCCTTCCACGTGGCCATCGAGAACCTGCGGCACGACATGAACATCGGGACCGTGGTGCGCAACGCCAACGCCTTCGGTGCCGCAGCGGTGCACGTGGTCGGTCGCCGCCGGTGGAACCGGCGCGGGGCGATGGTCACCGACCGCTACGTCCACGTGCACCACCACCCGGACGTGGCCTCGTTCCGGGCCGCTGCCGACGGTCTGGGACTCCTGCTCGTCGGCATCGACGTGGTCGACGGCTCCGAGCCCATCGACGGACGGCCGCTGCCCCGCGACTGCGCCCTCGTGTTCGGACAGGAGGGGAGCGGCCTGTCCTCCGAGGCCCTGGCGGCCTGCGACGAGGTCCGGGACATCCCGATGTTCGGCTCCACCCGCTCGGTCAACGTGGGCGTGGCGTCCGGGATCGCCATGACCGCCTGGGTCCGGGAGCACGGTCCCCGACCGGGGGCGGGCGCCTGATCCCGGGTTGACATGGTACCCCCTAGGGGTATACTGATCCCCGTGAGCGGCTACTCCGACAACCAGCAGGCGTTCCTGGTCCGACTCCGGCGGATCGAGGGTCAGGTGCGCGGGATCCAGCGGATGGTGGAGGAGGACGCGTACTGCATCGACGTCCTCACCCAGGTCTCGGCCGTCACCCGGGCGCTGCAGGGTGTGGCCCTCGGGCTGCTCGACGACCACCTGCACCACTGTGTGGTCGACGCGGCGAACGACGGGGCCGCGCTCGACGAGAAGCTGGCCGAGGCGTCGGCCGCCGTGGCCCGGCTGGTGAAGTCGTGAGCGTCACGCCCGACCGCACCGCTGCGGCGTCACCGTCGGACGGGGCGATGCCCGGTCTGGACCAGGTCGACCTGACGGTCACCGGCATGACGTGCGCCTCGTGCGCCAGCAGGGTCGAGTCCCGACTCAACGAGCTCGACGGCGTGGAGGCCACGGTCAACTTCGCCCTGGGCACGGCGCGGGTCCGCCACGTCGACGGGGTGGAGCTGGACCGCATCGTCGGCGCCGTGGAGTCCCTCGGCTACGGCGCCACGCCGGTGCCCGACCGCCACGCCGCCCGCCCGGGTGGGCCGGAGTCGGCCCACGACCACTCGGCCCACGACCACTCGGCCCACGACCACTCGGCCCACGACCACGGTGCCGGCCTGAGTCGACGGCTCGTCGTCAGCCTGGTCCTCGGCCTCCCGGTGGCGGTGATCTCGATGGTCCCGGCGCTGCAGTTCACGGGCTGGCAGTGGCTGGCACTCGTCCTGACCACGCCCGTGGTGCTGTGGTGCGCCTGGCCGTTCCACGCCGCAGCGTGGCGGAACGCCCGGCACGGCGTCGCGACCATGGACACCCTCGTCTCCATCGGCGTCCTCGCCGCCTACGGCACCTCGCTCGTCGACCTGGCCCGGGGCGGTGACCACACCTACCTGGAGGTGGCCGCCGTCGTCCCGGCGTTCATCCTGCTCGGTCGCTGGCTCGAGGCGCGGGCCAAGCGACGGGCGGGGGCAGCGGTCGAGGCGCTGCTCTCGTTGAACGTCGACACGGCCAACCTGCTGGGGCCCGACGGTTCCGAGCGTGCGGTCCCGGCGTCGGAGCTCCGGGTGGGGGACCGCTTCGTGGTCCGCCCGGGTGAGCGCATCGCGACCGACGGCGTCGTCGTCGAGGGCGCGGCGGCGGTCGACGCCAGCATGCTGACGGGCGAGAGCGTCCCGGTCGACGTCGGGGTCGGGGACCCGGTGGTCGGCGCCACGGTCGACACCTCGGGCCGGCTCGTCGTGGAGGCCACGAGGATCGGGTCGGACACGCAGCTCGCCCAGATGGCCCGCCTGGTGGCGGACGCCCAGTCGGGCAAGGCCCAGGTCCAACGGCTGGCCGACCGGGTGTCCGCCGTGTTCGTCCCCGTGGTCCTGGTGCTGGCGCTGCTCACGCTGCTGGTCTGGTCGCTCCTCGGCGATCCCGGCCGGGGGCTGTCGGCGGCCGTCGCCGTGCTGATCATCGCCTGCCCCTGTGCGCTCGGCCTGGCCACGCCGGTGGCGCTCCTCGTGGGCACGGGCCGCGGCGCGCAGCTCGGGATCCTCATCAAGGGTCCCGAGGTCCTCGAGTCCACGCGTCGGGTCGACACGATCGTCCTCGACAAGACGGGCACGGTGACCACGGGCCGCATGGCGGTCGTGGAGGTCGCGGTGGCCAACGGGACCGACCCGGTCGATGCCCTGGCCGTGTTCGGGTCGCTCGAGTCGGGCTCGGAGCACCCGATCGCCCGCGCCGTGGTGGACCACGCCCGGTCGGCCGGCGCGACGGTGGTGGCCCCCGACGGGTTCGACAACCACGCGGGCCTCGGGGTCACGGGCGTGGTGGCCGTCCCCGGTGGGCCGCCGGTCCGGGTCGTCGCCGGTCGTCCGTCCTTCGTCGCCGAGTCGGGGCTGCTGCTGCCCGGGTCGCTCCGCCGGGTGGTGGGCGAGCAGGAGGCCGCGGGTCGCACGGTGGTGACCGCCGGCTGGGACGGTGCCGTGCGGGTGGTGGTGTCCGTGGCGGACCGGCCCAAGGAGCACGCCGCCGAGGCCGTCGAGGAACTCCGGGGTCTGGGCCTCACGCCCGTGCTCCTGACCGGCGACGCCCCGGCACCGGCCCGGGCCGTCGCCGACGAGGTCGGCATCGAGACGGTCGTGGCCGGCGTCCTGCCCCAGGGCAAGGTCGACGAGGTGCGTCGCCTCCAGGAGCAGGGTCGGGTCGTCGCCATGGTGGGGGACGGCGTCAACGACGCCGCGGCCCTCGCCACGGCCGACCTGGGCGTGGCGGTCGGCACCGGGACGGACGCGGCGATCGAGGCCTCCGACCTGACGCTGCTCGGCTCGGACCTGCGTGGCGCCGCCGACGCGATCCGGCTCTCGCGGCGGACGCTCTCGACGATCGTGGGCAACCTGTTCTGGGCCTTCGCCTACAACGTGGCCGCCATCCCGGTGGCTGCGCTCGGCTGGCTGAACCCGATGCTCGCCGCGGCGGCCATGGCCGCCTCGAGCATCTTCGTGGTCACGAACTCGCTCCGGCTCCGGCGGTTCCGTCCGCACCGGTGACCGTGAAGGCGACCGCCTGGCCGTGCGCCACCTCGAGGTTGTGGCCGTCCGGGTCGACGATCACGCCGTAGTAGCCGGTGGGCGGCCCGGCGTCGGTCGGACCGAACACCGTGCGTCCCTCGGCCGCGGCTGCGGCGAGTCGGCGGTCGACCTCGTCGCGCGAGTCGACGCCGATCCCGAGGTGGGCCCAGCCCCCGAGGGTGTGGGTGACCTCGTGCTCGAGCAGCACCACCACGAACGGCCGGGTGTGGTCCGTGATCCAGGCCACCCGGGTCCCGTCGTCGGAGGTGCGCCGGTGCACCGGTGTCATGTCGGCGTGGCGACGGTAGAAGTCCAGGCTCTCGTCGAGGTCGGACACGGCGAGGGCGACGTGGGTGAACCCGTGATCGATCCGCCCGGTCGGGTCGACCGGCACCTCGGCGTCCCGGTGGGCTCCGGAGTCCTGCGTGGGTGGCACCCTCCCACGCTACGTTGCCCGGCGTGGATGCGTTCCGACTCGACGACCGGGTGGCGATCGTGACCGGAGCCTCGTCGGGGCTCGGCGTCCGGTTCGCCCGGGCCCTGCACGGCGCCGGCGCGACCGTGGTGCTGACCGCCCGCCGGGCCGACCGGTTGGAGGGGCTCGCCGACGAACTCGGTGACCGAGTGGTGGTGATTCCCGCCGACCTGACCGACGCCGCAGCTCGAGCGGCGCTGGTCCACGGTGCCGTGGAGGCCACCGGGGGGCTCGACGTGCTGGTCAACAACGCGGGCTACGGCGAGCCCGTTCCCGCCGAGGACGAGTCGCTCGACCAGGTGGAGCGCACCCTGGCGGTCAACGTCACCGCGCCGTACCACCTGTGCCAGCTCGCCGCGCGGCACATGCTCGAGCAGGGCCGGGGGAGCATCGTCAACATCGCGTCGATCTTCGGCGTGGTGGGTTCGGCGCCGCTCAAGGAGGCGTCGTACTGCGTGTCCAAGGGTGCGGTCGTCAGCATGACCCGTCAGCTCGGCTGCGAGTGGAGTCGCCGGGGGGTTCGGGTCAACGCGATCGCGCCCGGCTGGTTCCCGACCGAGATGACCCAGGCGACGATGTTCGACCAGGAGTCGGGCCGGAACTACATCGAGCGCAACACGCCCATCGGCCGCGCCGGCGAGCTCCACGAGCTCGACGGGCCGCTGCTGTTCCTGGCGAGCGACGCGTCGTCGTACGTGACCGGCGAGGTGCTCGCCGTGGACGGTGGCTGGCTGGCCCGCTGAACGGGTCAGGCGTCGGCGGGGACGCCGGGGAACGGCACCGGATCGCCGGGCCGGGGCAGCGGCACCTTGTTCCACGCCATGATCTCGGCGAGGTTGTCGGTGACGGCCTTCCACTCGGCCGGATCCCAACCGTCGGCCCGCCCCACGATGCTGAGGTCGGTGCCGACGTGCACGATCGCCGGGATCTCCGTGACGCCGAGCGCCCTGATGGCCGTGCCCTCCGGGTCTGCGAACGTGAGGACCCGTTCTGCCCACGGGCCGAGGAACGCCTCGGCGTCGACGGCGGGGGCCCGGACCAGCCACGCCACGCGGCAGTCCGCCCCGTGGAAGTTGGTGAGGATCCGGCCGGCGGTCTCGAGGATCCACGCGCTCTCGTGCGTGTAGGGGTCGATCGCCACGACCACCAGGTGGAACATGGCGGTCTGGTCGGCGATCGTCAGGGACTCGCCGTCGACCGGTTGGAGTTCGACGTCTGCGGACACGCTGCTCATCGAGCCCCGAAGGTAGCGCGGCGTACACTCCCGCCATGCACCCGATCGAGCGGCTCCGCTACGTGGCCCGCTCACAGGGGGTTCCGGCCGATGTCCTCGTCCCCGAGTCCGCCGCCGCCCTGATGGCCTTCCGCCACGACCCGGCGGGCATGGTGGCGGCCTGCCGCCGGATCGTGGACCGGCAGGTGGACTGTGGGCAGCTGTGGTGGCTGTGCTCCCGGATCCTCTGCGGTCTCGACGTCCTCGAGGAGGCCCGAGCGGCGGTGGAGGAGTTCACGTCGGACCCGACACCCGACCGACTGGCCGAGGCGGTCGACGGGCTGGGCGACGAGCCGGTCCCGGCGATCGTGGAGGCCCGGGCCTGCGGCGCGACGTCGGCGGTGGTCGACGGCCGGGCCGTCCGGCGCCTCGAGGCCGCGTCGCCGGAGGACCCGGTGTGGCTGGTCGCCCCGGTCGGCACGGTGCTCCCGGAGGCCACGTTCGAGGTGCTCTGCAGCCGCTGGTCGGACCTGCGCGAGGAGTCGGCGTCGCCGGCGGGGCTGGTCGAGCTCTCGGCCTTCAGCGCCGTGGTCCGACCCAAGGGCATCCTCCCGCCCGAGCGGGCCACCCGGCGGGCCGACTGCCCGGTGGCGCCGGAGCTGTTCCACCGTCCGGGCTGAGCGCCCTCAGTCGAAGGTGGCCGGCAGGTCGTCCGGGACCGGCCGGGTGTGCGTCTCCCAGCGGTGGCCCCACTCGGTGCCCGAGGGGGGCGGGAACCCCATCGCCGTCCGGGCGGCGACGGCTGACCGGACGGCCGCCTTCACCGCCGACAGGTCGGCCAGCTCGGACCGGTCGGCCCCGTCGAGCAGCCGGTTCTCGAGCGCCCACGCCCGTTGCCGGAGCGAGACGATCGTGTCGGACGCAGTGGTGAGGACGGGCAGCAGCCCGTCGTCGGGTTCGGCGACCGTCTCCTGCGCCCGCAGCCAGCCGTAGTCGATGTCGATCCGCATGCGACCGGGGTGGACCTCGAAGGTGCCCACCACCAGCATCGTCGGCTGGACGACCGTGTGGACGGTGCCGTCGGGCAGGGGTGTCGCCAGGTTGTCCAGCTGGGTGGCGAGGTAGCCGAGCTCCTCGGCCACGCGGGCCGCTGCCGGGTGCTCGGGTTCGCGCACCGGCGAGGCGGCCAGCGTGAAGATCCGCTCGGGCCCCAGCGCCGCTGCGGCGGCCAGCGGGATGTTGGCGAGCACGCCCCCGTCGACGTACTCGGCCGAGCCGAGCAGCCGGGGCGGGAACACGCCGGGCACGCTCGCCGAGGCGATGAGCCCGTCGATCAGGTCGAACGGGCCGGCGTCGACGACCGGGGTGAGGGCGTCGGCGTCGACCAGCTCGGCTCGACCGGTGACGTAGTGGGTGGTCCGGGCCGCCACGTTGGTCGTGGCGAGCCGGAGGTCGAGCCCCGGCAGGGCGACGAGCGCCGGGTCGAGGGGCGTCACTCCGACCTGGGCGCCCCCCCGCAGCGACGCCTCGAACGGGTCGAGGTTGAGGATGCCCCGGGCGGTGCGCTCGGCACCCTCACGTCGGGCTGCGGGGAGCCTGCGGACGACCTCGAGGGCGTCGGCGAACGGGTGGCGATCCCGCTGGTGCTCGTGGTGGTGTCGGCCGTGGTGTCTCCCGCTGGTGTGCTGTCCGGCGTCGACGGGTCCGTCGTCGCTCCCGTCGTCGCTCGGAGGTCCGCCCTCGGTGAGCATCCG
>CAIQNH010000197.1 GCA_903873135.1 uncultured Actinomycetes bacterium | reverse complement strand
ATGATGGGGGACACGGACTCAGGCCTCGATCTTGTCGGGGTGGTGCCGGGCCTCGACGAGGCGGACCGTGCCCGAGCGGGACCGCATGACCAGGGACTGCGTCGTGACGCCCGTCCGCTGGTAGTGCACGCCGTGCAGCAGGTTGCCGTCGGTGATGCCCGTGGCGGCGAAGAAGCAGTTGTCGCCCGCCACCAGGTCGTCGGTCCCCAGCACGCGGCTCAGGTCGTAGCCCTGCTCGACGGCCTGGGAGCGCTCGGAGTCGTCGCGCGGCCAGAGCCGGCCGATCAGCTCGCCGCCCATGCACTTGAGCGCTGCAGCGGCGATCACCCCCTCGGGTGTCCCGCCGATCCCGAACAGCACGTCGACGCCGGAGTCCGGCCACGCCGTCGCGATCGCCGCAGCCACGTCGCCGTCGCCGATCAGCCTGATCCGGGACCCCGTGTCCCGGATCTCGGCGACCAGGTCGTCGTGGCGCGGCCGGTCGAGGACCGTGGCGGTCACCTCGGTCACGTCGATCCCCTTGGCGGCGGCGATGGCCCGGAGGTTGTCGGACACGGACGCCTCGAGGTCCACGGCGCCGGCGGCCTCGGGACCGACGGCGATCTTCTCCATGTAGACGCACGGCCCGGGGTCGAACATGGTGCCCTGCTCGGACACTGCGATCACCGCCACGGCGCCGCCCCGACCCTTGGAGGTGAGGGTCGTGCCGTCGATCGGGTCCACGGCGATGTCGACGTTCGGCTGGCTGCCGTCGCCCACGACCTCGCCGTTGTAGAGCATGGGGGCCTCGTCCTTCTCGCCCTCCCCGATCACCACCGTCCCCGTCATGCGCACGGTCCCCAGGATCAGCCGCATGGCGTCCACGGCGGCGCCGTCGGCGGCCTCCTTGTCGCCTCGTCCGACCCAGCGGGAGGCGGCGAGGGCGGCGGCCTCGGTGGTGCGGACGAGCTCGAGGGCCAGGTTGCGGTCGGGTGTGGAGGTCGGCATGGGCGGGACTCTAGCGGTGGGTGCCCCCGGGGACCGTCCCCGGGGTGGTCCCCGGGCGCGAGACTGGCGAGGTGGACGACGACCCCCGCCGCGAGCCGGATCCGGACGACCTCGACGACGGGGACCCGCCGGAGGGCGAGGGTGGCGAGGCCGCCGATCCGACCACCGACGAGCGTCTCCGGCGTCGGCTGGGGGAGGACCGGGTGGAGTTCGACTGCGCACCGTGGGCGGGGGAGTCCCGGGCGCTGCTCGCCTCGCTGCTCGACACCGAGGGCGTCGAGCACGTGTGGCAGGGCACGACGCTCACGGTCCACGCCGGTGACGCCGAGTTCGTCGACGGGCTCGTCGACGAGGTGCAGGCGGTCGCCACCCCCTCGCTCGCTGCGACCGCACCCCGGGTGGTCTACGAGGTCGGCTCCTGGCCGGTCGCCTTCCAGACGACCCTGGCCGACGCCCTGACGGCGGCCGAGCTCCCCTACGAGTGGGACGAGTCGGGCGACCTCGTCGTCTACGAGGAGCACGAGGAGGAGGTCGAGGCGATCCTCGAGGCCCTCCCCGACCCCGAGGAGTCCGACGAGGTGATCTCGGCCGACGACGGACTGGTGGTCCACCGGGTGCTCGACCGGGTCCACGCAGCGGCGACCAGGCTCGCCCGCGACCCGCAGGACCCCCGGGCGGTGCTCGCGCTCGACGAGGCCGGTGCCCAGGTCGAGCTGCTCGCGGCCCCGTTCGGGTTCTCGTCGGTCGAGTGGCGGTCGTTCGTCGGACTCGTGAGCGAGGTGCGCGACGCCCTGCACGCCACGGGCGAGGACGCGCCGGCGGACGAGGAGCTGGTCGAGCTGGTGGAGGAGCTGCGCGAGGTGGTCGGCGGGTACGTCTGAGCGGACGCCCCGGCGCCCGCCGACTGCGGCGGTGCGGGGACCCGGCGGTACCCTGCGCCGTGGTCCTCGCGGAGCTCGAGTCCTACTTCTCCCGGCCCGTGGCGCCGACGAGACGGGTGGCGCTGGGCCGGCTCGACCTCCCCACGGACCCGGCGCCCGGCTACGGGGGACTGCTGCTCGCCGGAATCGCCGCCGAGTTCGGACCGGGGCTCGACGAGGACTTCACCACCGATGCCCAACGCCTGCTGTCCGAGCTCGGTCGGGGACGACGGATCTCGCAGCCCCGCCTCCGGCACCGGCTCCAGGAGGACCGGATCGGACTGCAGCAGTGCGTGCACAGCCTGCGCTCGGACGAGCGCGGCGCGCTCCGCTTCGACCTGGCCCTCGACGTGGGGACACCGGCGCAGCACGTGCTCTGCGCCGTCTACGCCGCAGGCCGGTCCGCCCCGTCGGTCCGTCACCAGGTCCTCTCCGCCGTCCGCACCGGTCTCGGGTGGGGCGCCGGAGCCGGTCCGGGTCTGGTCGCCCACCTGTCGGGACGGTCCTCGGGCCTCTCGGTCGAGGCGCTCCGGGACCCGGTGGCCTGGGCGCTCGGCGTGCTCGACCTGCGCTCGGCGGCGGCGATCCCGAGCCGGCGTGACGTGCAGCGGGCCTTCCGGGACCGGCTGCGCGAGGCCCACCCGGACCACGGGGCCAGCGAGGGCGGTGCCGCCGAGCGGATCTCGGAGCTGTCGGAGGCCCGGCGGATCCTGCTCGGTTCGGGCTGAGCCCGGTGGGTCGCCGGCGTCGTCCCCGCCACCCGGCGGTCGTGCTCCTGTGGCCCGGCGCCGGCTCGGCCGCCGACCACCCGTCCCTGGTCGCCCTGGCCGAGGCCGTCGAGGGGAGCGGCCGGGTCGTCGAGCGGGTCGACTTCCCGTACCGACTGGCCGGACGCCGGGCACCGGACCGGGCTCCGGTCCTCATGGCCTCGGTGCGGGCCGAGGTGGCGGCCCGGTGCGACCGCCTCGGGGTGGGTCCGTCGGAGGTCGTCGTCGGAGGCCGGTCGATGGGCGGCCGCATCTGCTCGATGGTCGCAGCCGGTGCCGACGGCGAGCCGCCGCTGGGCGTGGCCGGTGTCGTCCTGCTGGCCTACCCGCTGCACCCTCCCGGTCGACCGGACCGGCTCCGCACCGACCACCTGGGCGACCTCCGGGTCCCCACGCTGTTCGTCTCGGGTGACCGCGACCCGTTCGGGACGCCCGAGGAACTGGCGGCCGCCCAGGCCCTCGTGGCGGGCCCGGTCACCTCGGTCACCCTCCCGGGCGCCCGTCACGAGCTCGCCCGGGTCGACGACGCCGTGGCCGCTGCCGTGGTGGACTGGCTCGGGCCCGTCAGTCGTTGAGCTGCTCGAGTGTCCGTCCGCTCGTCTCGGGCACGGCGAGGGCGAGCGCCGCGGCGACGAGGGGCCCGACGGCCAGCAGTGCGAACGCGGGACCGAAGCCGAGCGAGTCGGTGAGGGCTCCGGCGGCGAGCAGCCCCGTGACCGATCCGCTGACCGCCACCACGTTGAGCGCTCCCCGGGCGCCGCCGCGACGGCCGGTGGGGAACAGCTCCGCCCCGAGGACCCCGAGGGGAGCGATGGCCAGCGCGCCGATCACCGATGCGAACAGGGCGCTGCCCCACATGGGGACGCCGCTCAGCGAGTAGAACACGGCGCCGAAGGTGGCGGTCGCGAGGAGACCGGCGATGATCGTCCACCGACGGCTCCGGGTGTCGGCCAGTCGCCCACCGGCCATCACGCCGACCGCCGCCGGCACGCTGGTGGTGAGCACCAGCAACGTGATCATCACCCCGCTGAAGCCCTGTTCGGTGCGGAGGTAGTCGTTCTGGAGCTGCGAGGCCGGTGCGACGAAGACGTTGACCAGGACGAACAGGCCGGCGAGCAGCGCGAACCGTGAGCCCCGGATCCGTCGGCGTGGCGCGGTCCCGTCCTCGACCGCCCCGCGGTGCTCGTGGAACCGGCCGCTCTCGGGCAGGTGCCGGGAGCCGCTCAGGATGAGCGGGACCGCCAGCAGCCCGATGCCGTACACGAGGCGCCACCCGCCCGGGCCCAGGTCGGCGAGCGGCAGCGCCACCACGGCGGTGCCGGCGCCGAGGCCGTAGGCCAGCGTGCCGAGACCGACGGCCATCGCCCTCGACCCGCTGGGCAGCTCCTCGACGACGATCGTGTCGATCGCGATCAGTGCAGCGATGGAGAGGTTCCGGGCGAGGAGCTGGAACACGGTGAACGCCACGAGCGACGGCGCGGCCGCCGTGGCCAGGGTGGCGCCCACCGCGATCCAGCAGCAGGCCAGGGCGATGCGGCGGCGTCCGACCCTGTCGGTGAGTGCGAGCGCCACGAAGGTGAGGGCCGTCCCGATCCGGACGGCGGCGAACACCGTGGTCTGCTGACCGGCGGAGCCGTCGCCGAGATCCGCGCTGACGAAGGTCATCACCTGCGTCAGCATCCCGAACAGGATCCCGCCCACCACGTTGAACAGCGCCATGGTCGCCACGACCGTCGCCTGGTGCGGGCCGAGTCGATCGGGGAACAGCCACCAGGGTCGGGTGCCCGCGGGCACCGGGTCGAGCGCCTTCCGGCGGAACAGGGGCTCGTAGAGCCACCTCCAGTACGGGAACCCGAGTCGCCACGACGCCGACTCCTCGACCCCGAAGTGCTCCCCGCCGGCCGGTGACCAGCGGACCTCCCGGTGGTAGTCGGCGAACGGTCCGTCCACGGCGGTGAACCCGATCGTCCCGCCGGCGGCCAGGTCGTCGACCGACGTCTGCTCGGCGTCGGTGGCCTCCCGGACGAACGGGTCGTCCCGGGCCTCGAGGCGCCGCCGGAGCTCGTCGGCGCCGAGCGTCGTGACCTGTCTCGTGCTGCCCACGACCCCCCTGTCGCTCCCCGGGGAGCCTAGGGGGTGGCAGAGTGGTCGCCGTGTCGACGCTGGTGGTGACGCCCCTCGATCCATCCACGGGTCTGTCGGGTGAGGTGGAGATCGGTGGCGCCAAGAACTCGGCGCTCAAGTTGATGGCCGCCTCGTTGCTGACCGGCGGCGGCCACGTCCACACGCTGCGCAACGTCCCGGCGATCGACGACGTCGACACGATGGCGGAGCTGCTGCGCAGCGTCGGCTGCGAGGTCGACGGTCCCGGGACCGACGGGCGGCTGGTGCTCACGCGGCCGGACCGCGTCCGGACCGACCTGACAGCGGACGGTCCCCGTGAGCTGGTCGGCTCGATCCGCGCCTCCACGGCGCTGCTCGGACCGCTCCTCACCCGAGAGGGGGAGGTGGAGCTCCCGACCCCCGGTGGGGACGACTTCGGCAGGGGTGCCCGGCCCATCACCATGCACACCGACGCCCTCGAGGTCCTCGGGGCGCGCTGGGAGTACGACGGTGCCGTCGTCCGCGGTGAGGTCCCCGGTGGCCGGCTCCACGGTGGCGACGTCCGCCTCCCGTACCCGAGCGTCGGCGCGACCGAGAACGTGCTCATGGCGGCCGTCCTCGCCGACGGTCGGACCACGATCTCCAACGCCGCCCAGGAGCCCGAGATCGCCGACCTGGCCGCCATGTTGAACCGCATGGGCGCCCACGTCCTGGGTGCGGGCAGCCGGCGGATCGAGGTCACCGGGGTCCGGACGCTCCAGGCGGCGGAGCACTCGGTCGTGCCCGACCGGATCGAGGCGGCGACCTACCTCGCCGCCGTGGCCGTCGCCGGCGGCGAGCTCCGGCTGCGGGGCGCCGACCACCGCCACCTGGACGTCGTCGTGGAACGGCTGGGGGACACCGGGACCCGGGTCGCCCCGGATCGGGGGGCGGTGTGGGTCAGCGCACCGGTCGGACGGCGCTCACCCACGAACCTGCAGACCCTGCCCTACCCGGGACTCGCGACCGACCAGCTCCCCATGCTGGTGGCGGCGCTGGCGACGGCGACCGGGACGAGCTACGCCACCGAGAACGTGCAGACCGGCCGGTTCGCCTACGTCGAGCAGCTCGGGGTGATGGGGGCCGACATCGTCGTCGACGGCCACCACCTGGTGGTCCGTGGGGTGGAGCGGCTCCGTGGGGCCACGGTCTCGGCCACCGACATCCGGGCCGGTGCCGCACTGGTGGTCGCCGCGCTGCGGGCGGACGGCGAGACCCGGATCGAGGGTGCGGAGCACCTCGAACGGGGGTACGCCGGGCTGGTGGAGCAGCTCGGTGGGATCGGGGCCCACATCCGCACGGGCTGAGCGTCACGCCCCGCCGTGCTTGCCCACCGGGTGAGCCGCGGCCGTAGGCTGGTCGTCCAGAGGCGTCCCGGGTCGGTCCCGGGGCCGAACGGTCACCCGGGTCCGGACCATCCGGCCAGCCCGGCGAGTGGGAGCGCAGCGACGTGTACGCAGAGGTCGAGGCCGTCATCGAGATCATCCGCCCGGCGATCCAGGCCGACGGCGGCGACATCGAGTTGCTGACGGTCGACGAGGAGAGCGGCGTGGTGACGGTGCAGCTGAGCGGCGCCTGCGTGAGCTGCCCGGCGTCGACGGTGACCATGAAGGCGGGGGTCGAGCGGATCGTCAAGGACCGGGTCCCCGGGGTCACCGCCGTCGTCCAGCCCGACGAGGACGCCGAGCTGGGCACGGCGGTGTCGCTCTGAGTCGGCGCACGCCCGTCACCGCGGCCTCGGTGGCGGACCTGCTCGACCGGGCCGTCGGCGGCCACCGGCCGTCGCTCGCCCGCCTCCTGTCGATGGTCGAGCGCGGCGGGGACGAGGCCCGGGCGGTCAGCGCCGTGGTCCACCCGCGGTCGGGACGTGCGGCCACGGTCGGCATCACCGGAGCGCCGGGTGCCGGGAAGTCCACCCTGACGAGCGCGCTGTGCCGCTCGCTGCGTGGGGACGACGCCGAGGTGGCCGTCCTGGCGGTCGACCCGTCCTCGCCGTTCACGGGCGGTGCGATCCTGGGCGACCGGATCCGCATGGGCGAGCACGTGCTCGACGAGGGGGTGTTCATCCGCTCCATGGCCACCCGCGGCCACCTGGGCGGACTGGCGGTCGCCGTGCCCGACGCCGCCCGGGTCCTCGACACCGCCGGCTACGGGTGGGTCGTCGTCGAGACCGTCGGGGTCGGGCAGGTCGAGGTCGACGTGGCCTCGGCCACCGACACGACCGTCGTGGTGGTCAACCCCGGCTGGGGCGACGCCGTGCAGGCGGCCAAGGCCGGCCTGGTCGAGATCGCCGACGTGTTCGTGGTCAACAAGGCCGACCGGGCGGGCGCGGCGGACGCGGTGCGCGACCTCACCGCCGTCCTCTCGCTGCGGGGCGCAGCGGACTGGGTCCCGCCCGTGGTCGAGACCGTCGCCACGACCGGACGGGGCGTCGACCGGCTGCGTGAGGTGCTGGTCGAGCACCGTGCCCACCTGCTCGCCAGCGGCGAGCTCGGTCGCCGCCGGGCCCGACGCGCGGAGGAGGAGCTGCGTGCGGTGGTCGCCGCCCGCCTCGCCGAGCGCGCCGAGGTCCTCTGTCGCGGCGACGCGTGGGACGCGCAGCTGCTGGCCGTGGCCGACGGCTCGGTCGATCCCTGGAGCGCGGCGGACGCCGTCCTGCGCGCCGCCGGGCCGTCGGGCCAGCCGGCCTGACGCAGTTCGTCGCCGGTCCGGGGTGCGGGTTCAGCGGCAGTCGCCGCAGCGCCCGATCAGGTCGAGCCGGTGGGTGGTGAGCTCGAACCCCGTCGACGACCCCACCTCGTGGAGGGCCCGGTGGAGTTCGGTCTCGAGCGAGCCGGGTGCCGTGAAGTCGTCGATCCGGCCGCACGAGTCGCACACCACGTGGTGGTGGTGGCTCGTCAGGTCCTCGGCGAGCTCGAAGTACGAGTGCTCCTCGTCGACGAAGATGCGGTTGGTCACCCCGGCGTCGGTGAACCCGGCCAGGTTGCGGTAGGCGCTCGACTGGGCGAGCGATCGGTCCAGGTCGAGCAACTGGGGCAGCGTGAGCGGCCTCCCGGCTGCGGCGAGCACCTCGACCAGGGCCCGCCGGGCGCTCGTGTACCGCAGGTTCCGCGCCGAGAGCCGGCGCGCCACCTCCTCGTGGAGGTCGTGGATCGAGGCCGCCGGCACGACGGGGAATCTAGCGGCGGCGGGTCCGGTGCCCCCGGGCCGACGGCCACACCCGCCGGTACCGTGCCGCCGTGGTGGACCACGACCGTCCCGCTGTCGGTGCCGTCCCGTTCCCCGCTCCGCCCGTCGACCTGCCGGCGCACCTGCGCCCCGTCCGTCCGCTCGGCCGGGGCGGGAGCGCGACGGTGTGGCTGGTGCGGGATCGTCGACGTGGTGACCACGTGGCGCTCAAGGTGCTCGAGGGCACCGTGGACGTGGCGTCGCTCCTCGGGCGCGTCGAGCGGGAGGCCCGGGCGCTGGCCCGGCTCGACGGTCACCCCGCCGTGGCGTCGATCCGTGCGTGCGGTGCGGACCGCCACGGCCGGGTGTGGATCGCCACGTCGTTCGTGGTCGGCCCGACGCTCGCCGACCGGGTACGCGCTTCCGAGCCGCTCGACGGAGCGGAGGCGCTCGAGGTGTTCCGGGCCCTCGCGGCTGCGCTCGCCGACGCCCACGGAGTGGGCGTCGTCCACGGCGACGTCAGCCCGGCCAACGTGGTCCTCGGGCGGGCGGGACCCGTCCTGGTCGACTTCGGCGTCGGCGGCGTCGACGCGCACGTCGGCGAGCGGGCCAGGACCCCGGTCGTGGCCCCACCCGAGCGGCTGCGGGGCGTGCGGCCCCGGCCGGCGGGCGACGTCTGGTCGGCCGCCGCCACGGTCCGGTGGGCGACCGCTCCGGGTGCGGTCCTGCCCGAGTCGTGCCGACGCCTCGTCCACCGTTGCCTGTCCGAGGTCCCCGCGGACCGACCGACGGCCCCGGCGCTGCGATCCGCGCTCGGGGACGGGGCCGCCGGGCTGTCGTCCCCGCGGCGGTCCCGGTAGCTTCGGCCGCATGGCTGAGCGACGAGCAGACACCGCAGGCGACGAGGGCGCGGGGCCGCTCGTCCGACACGACCGACTCGACTCCGGCGTGGACGTCCTGACCCTCGACCACCCGCGTGTCAACGCGCTCTCGGTGGCGCTGCTCGGCGAGCTCGAGGTCCTCGCGACGGGGCTCGCAGGCCGGGCGGCGGACGAGGCCCCCCGGGCGGTGGTCGTCACCGGCGGCCCGAAGCTCTTCGCCGCCGGCGCCGACATCACGGAGTTCGCCGAACGGGGCGGAGCGGCCCCGTTCGCGCTGGCCGACCGGTCCACCGTCGCCGAGCTCGGCGACGCGTTCCTGCGGGCGTTGAACGCGGTGGCGGCCCTGCCGTGCCCGACGATCGCTGCGGTGAACGGCGTGGCCCTCGGCGGTGGCTGCGAGCTCGCGCTGGCCTGCGACCTCCGGGTCGCCTCGGACGGCGCACGGTTCGGCCAGCCCGAGATCCTGCTCGGGATCATCCCCGGTGGCGGCGGGACCCAGCGTCTGGCCCGACTCGTCGGTCCGGCCCGGGCGAAGGACCTGGTCCTCACCGGTCGGATGGTCGACGCCGCCGAGGCGTTGCGGATCGGACTGGTCGACGAGGTGGTCGAGGGCGACGCCGTCCCGGCGGCGCTCGAGCGGGCCGCAGCGTTCGCCTCAGGTCCGCGTCACGCGCTCGCGCTGGCCAAGCGGGCCATCGACGAGGGCCTCGAGGTGACGCTCGCCGAGGGGCTCGTGCTCGAGCAGTCCCGGTTCGTCGACGCCTTCGCCACCGACGACGCCCGGGTGGGCGTGGCGTCGTTCCTCGAGCACGGCCCGGGACGCGCGCAGTTCACCTGAGCCGGACCCGGCGGGTCAGCCGGCCCAGGCGACGTGGCCGAGCTCGACCGGTTCGGCGACCAGCGGGTGCGCCGGGACGACCCGGACGGTGACGCCGAGGCGACCGGCCCGGTCGAGGGGGGCCTGCGCCGTGTAGCGACGGTGGCCGTCCTCGCCGACCTCGCCGACGGACATGGGCACCGTGCGGGTGTCCTCGAGCTCACCGGACTGGCCGACCCGCCCGATGACCAGCTGGACCTCCACCTCGGAGGCGTCGAGCTCGCCGAGCGCCACCACGGCGGCCACCTCGCGGGCCTCGCCCAGGTCGGCCACCGAGGACGAGACGTCGACGGCGTCCACGTGGACCTGGTGCCAGAGCTCGTCGAGTCGTGCGGTGTAGGCGGCCAGGTCGCGTGCCCCGCGGTGGCCGTCGCCCCCCAGCTCGGCGCTGTGCGCGGCGGCGGGGACGTAGAGGCGTTCGACGTAGTCCCGGACCATCCGGTGGGCGCTGACGAACGGGCCGAGGGTGCGCAGCGACGCCCGCTGGCGCTCGACCCAGCCCGGTGCGGGCGAGCCGGGCGTGTGGCCCTCCGGGTGGTGGAGGGGGACCAACTGGCGCTCGATCAGGTCGAACAGACCGGCCGCCTCGACCTCGTTGCGGCGGTCGTCCTCGAGACCGTCGGCCGAGCTGATCGCCCAGCCGTTCGCCACCCCCGGCCCGTCGCCGGACCAGCCGTCGTCGAAGCACTCGGCCCACCAGCCGTCGAGGATCGAGCAGTGGAGCGCCGAGTTCATCACGGCCTTCATGCCGCTCGTGCCCGAGGCCTCCATGGGCTTCACGGGCGTGTTGAGCCAGACGTCGGCGCCCTGGACGAGCACCCGGGCGAGCCACATGTCGTAGTCCTCGACGAACGCGAACCGGTGTCGGACCGCCGGGTCGGACGCGAACGCCACGACCTGGCGGATCAGTTCCTTGCCCTCGTCGTCGGCGGGGTGGGCCTTGCCGGCGAAGACGAACTGGACCGGTCGGTCGTCGTCGGTGACGAGCGCCGCCAGCCGTTCCGGCTGGCGGAGCAGGAGGGCGGCGCGCTTGTAGGTGGCGAACCGACGGGCGAAGCAGATGGTGAGGGCGTCCGGGTCCAGCGCGGTGTCCACCCACTCGAGCTCGGAGGGGGAGCGGCCCACGGCGAGACCGGAGCGTCGCAGGCGGTCCCGGACGTGGTCGACGAGCCGCTCCTTGGCGGCGCGGTGGGCCCGCCACAGCTCGTCGTCCCCGATCCCCGCCACCGCGTCCCACCGCTCCGGCGCACACCACTGCCAGTCGTCACCCACGTGGGTCTCGAGGAGGGCGGCGACCTCCGGGCCGACCCACGTCTCGCCGTGGACGCCGTTGGTGATGTGGCCGACCGGGGTCTCCTCCGCCGGGACGCCGGGCCACAGGTCGGCGAACATGTCCCGGCTGACCTGCCCGTGCAGCGCGGAGACGCCGTTGCGGCGCTCGGCGAGGTGCATGCCCATCACGGCCATGTTGAACCGGTCGTCCGGCAGGCTCCCGGGCCGGTGGCCGAGTCGCATCATGTCGTCGGCGCTGACACCGCAGGCCTCCCGCCACGAGGGGAAGTACTGCTCGATCAGCTCCCGCGGGAACTGGTCGATGCCGGCCGGCACCGGCGTGTGGGTGGTGAACACCGACCCGGCCCGCACCGCCTGGACCGCCTCGGCCAGGCTCAGGCCGTCACGCTGGATGAGGTTCCGGATGCGCTCCAGTCCGAGGAACCCGGCGTGGCCCTCGTTGGTGTGGAACACGCGGGCGTCGATGCCCAGCGCCTCGAGCGCCCGCACCCCACCGATCCCGAGCAGGATCTCCTGGCGCAGCCGGTGCTCCACGTCGCCCCCGTAGAGGCGGTCGGTGACGAGCTGCAGGTCCTCGTCGTTCTCGGGCAGGTCGGAGTCGAGGAGGTAGAGGGGGGTGCGGCCCACCCGGGCCGCCCACACCTGGGCGACGAGTCGTCGACCGGCCAGGTCGACCTCGACCCGCACGCCGTCGCACAGGTCGAGCGACATGGCGAAGGGGTCGAGGTCGGGGAACCGCTCCTGTTGCCAGCCGTCGATGCTGAGCGACTGCCGGAAGTAGCCGTGCCGGTAGAACAGACCGATGCCGACGAGCGGGACGCCCAGGTCCGAGGCGGCCTTGAGGTGGTCTCCGGCGAGCACGCCGAGGCCGCCCGAGTACTGAGGGACCGCCTCGGCGATGCCGAACTCGGGGGAGAAGTACGCCACGACGCCGCCGCCGAGCGGGTCCGGGTCGAACGTCTGGTCGAACCACCGGGGCGCCGTCGAGTAGGTCCGGAGCGCCGTCGTCACGGCGTCCAGGTCCGCGCAGAAGTCGGGGTCGGCCGCCAGCTCGCCGAGGCGGTCGGGGGTGGTCTCGGCGAGCACGCGACGCGGGTCGTGTCCGCCCTCGTCCCAGACGGTCGGGTTGATCGACCGGAACAGCAGCTGGGTCCGTCGGTCCCAGGACCACCGGAGGTTCCCGGCGAGCTCGTCGAGGGCGGCGATCCGCTCGGGCAGTCGGGGCCGGACCGTGAAGCTGTGCAGGGCCTTCATGGGGGGTCACGCTAGCGGTGGGCAGGTCCGGCACCGACCGGGGCGCGCCCGAGGACCCGTCCACCCTCCCGGTACCCTGAGCGGGCGATGTCCAGGGGTCGAGCAGCCGGTCGGACGGGACGTGCCGGCGGTCGGCGCACCCGGGTGCTGGTCGCCGTGGCCTCGGTCGTGGTGCTGGCCGGGATCGGCGGGGTGGCCGTGTGGGCCCTCGGCGGCGCCGGGACCGGACCGACCGTCGAACCCCCGACACCCGTACCGTCGTCGACCGTCGCCCCGACGCCGACGTCGGTGGTGCCCGTCCCCGCAGGCGGGACGACCGGCGCCGTCCCCGCCGGTGCGGTGGCCTACGCCACCTCGGACGGCCGGGTGTGGGTCGGTGAGGGCGCGGCACCTCCCGTCGAGGTGGCGCAGGGCGCTGCCGTCGGCCGGGGCGACCAGTCGGCCGTGGCCATCGCGCCCACCGGTGACGTCGTGGCCTTCGTCCGCTCCGACGGCACGCTGGCGCTCGTCCCGGTCGGCGGGGGAGCAGCGGCGGTGATCGCGGCCGACGTCGCCGTGGCCTCGCTCGGTTCCGAGCAGCTGCTGGCGTGGAGCCCTCAGGGTGAACGCATCGCCTACGTCGCCGTGGGGACGCAGGCGATGGTGGACGCCGCACCGGCCCGGGACCGACCGCTCGCCCCCGGTTCGTTCGCGGACCCGGTGCCGACGGGCGTGCTGGGGAACGTCGTGTCGGTGGTCGACCGCACCGGACGACTGGTGGTGCGGATCGGCAACCCGTCGCAGCGCAACTACGTGGGCGTCGCCGCGTCGCCGGTCGACGAGGTCCTGCTCCTCTCCTCCACGGTCCCCGGATCGGAGCAGCGGTACACGCTGGTCAGCGGCGGGTTCGCCTCGAACGCCGAGGTGCCGACGCTGTTCTCGCTCGACTCGCCCCGGTTCGGCCCCGACGGCACCTACTTCGTCGGGGTGGGCTCGGCCAAGGGGCAGCGGGAGCTCATCTCCGTCGCCATCGACGACTTCTCCCGGACACAGCTCGCCGTCGCCGAGCGCATCTGCGCCCCGGCACCCTCCCCCGACGGCACCCGGGTGGTGTTCGGGTCGGGATCGACCTGCTCGCGCCTCGGTCTGGTCCCCTCGGGTGGCGGCACGGTCCTCGACGTCACGCCCGCAGGCACCCCCGACACGGCGACGTTCGACGCCGGCACGCTCGGGTGGACCGAGGACGGCCGCTTCGTCACCTCACCGGGCTGCCGCCTCGACGCCGGTCGGATCGGTTGCGGCGGCCCGGCGAGGTTCCTGGACCCGGACACGGCTCGGCAGGTCGACGGACCCGTCGCGTCGACCGTGGCGCCCCAGGTCCTCCCGCTCGTGGGCGAGGTGTTCCTCGACGTGAGCGTCCGCGGGGGCGAGTCGTTCTCCCAGTCGTTCCTGATCGACGCCGCCCTCCAGGCCTCGCTGACGCAGGTCAGCGAGGACGGCCGGATCAGCGGCAGCATCAGTCAGGACGGCGCGGAGCTGGCGATCGACCTGTCGACCGGCTCCGGCGGGTTCGTCACCGGCCGGATCGCGGTGACCGACCCGACCACCGGGGTGGAACGGCGGCTGGCGGTGGTGGGCCGGCTCGCAGCGGTCGGCCTCCGGGTCTTCGGGATCTCGGGAATCTGGTTCACCACCGAGGACCTCCCGTTCGCCTCCGGTAAGTTCGACATCGCCGTGCGGCGCCGGTGACGGCCGCGGCGCTCCGACCGTGACCCCACCGATCGATCCCCGTCGTCTCGTGCCCGCCTCCGCCACCGGACGCGTCGTCGTGCGCGACGTCCGACCCACCACACCGCTCGGCGCACCGATCAAGGGCGTCGTGGGCGACCCGACCGAGGTCTCCGCCGAGCTGGTGCGCGACGGGCACGGCGTGTTGGCGGCTCGCCTGCGCTGGCGACCGTCGGGGGCTCGTGGTTGGTCGGTGGCGCGCATGGTCGAGCGCGACGGGCGCTGGAGCGCCGGCCTCCTGGCCGACGAGCCCGGCGTCGTGGAGTTCGAGGTGCAGGCGTGGCTGGACCGGGCGGCGACCTGGCGGCGTGACGTCGCCCGCCGTGCCGCCGCTGGTCAGGACCTCGAGGTGGAGTTCCTGGTGGGGGCCGAGCTCTACGAGGAGCGCGCCCTCGGGCTGCGGGGTGCGGCCCGCCGGCGTGTGCTCGACGCGGCCGCGACCCTGCGGTCGACGACCTGTCGGACCGAGGTCCGGCTGGCGGCCGGCACCGACGACGCCGTGGCCGAGGCCCTCGACGCCGCACCCGACGCCCGGGAACTGGCCACCTCGGAGCGTCGCTGGTGGCGGGTCGACCGGGAGCGGGCCGTCTCGGGGGCGTGGTACGAGCTGTTCCCCCGGTCCGAGGGCGGCTTCGTCGCCGGTTCCGGACTGTGGCGGCGGGTCGAGCAGGTCGCCGCCGACGGGTACGACGTCGTGTACCTCCCCCCGGTCCACCCCATCGGACGCACCGCCCGCAAGGGTCCCGACAACAGCACGGTGTCCGGACCCGACGACGTGGGCAGCCCCTGGGCCATCGGGTCCGACGAGGGTGGCTTCGACGCCGTCCACCCGGACCTCGGCACGCTCGAGGACCTCGACCGGTTCCTGGCCCACGTGGCCGGCCTCGGCGTGGAGGTGGCGCTCGACGTGGCCCTGCAGTGCAGCCCGGACCACCCGTGGGTCACCGAGCACCCGGAGTGGTTCGAGCACCTGCCCGACGGCACCATCCGCACCGCCGAGAACCCCCCGAAGCGCTACGAGGACATCTACCCGTTGGACTTCTGGCCGGAGCGGGAGGCGGACCGGGCGGCCCTGTGGGACGCGTGCGCCGGTGTGTTCGAGTTCTGGGCCGAGCGCGGGGTGCGGATCTTCCGGGTCGACAACCCCCACACCAAGCCGATCGCCTTCTGGGCCTGGGTGATCCCGCGGCTGCAGGCCCGCTGGCCGGACCTGGTGTTCCTGGCCGAGGCCTTCACGGACCCGGCGCGCATGCACACGCTCGCCGAGGTCGGCTTCTCCCAGTCGTACACCTACTTCACGTGGCGGACGACCCGGTGGGAGCTCGAGTCCTACGGCGACGAGCTGGCCCGCGGTCCGGGAGCCGCCTACTTCCGGCCGAACTTCTGGCCGACGACGCCCGACATCCTGTCGGGACCGCTGCGTCGCGGTTCCCGGGACCAGTTCCGGGTCCGGGCGCTGCTGGCGGCGACGATGTCACCGTCGTGGGGTGTCTACTCCGGCTACGAGCTGTGCGAGCACACCCCGCAGTCGGAGTCGAACGAGGAGTTCCGCAACTCCGAGAAGTACCAGCTCGTGCAGCGGGACTGGACCTCGCCCCGGTCGATCGCCCCGTTCCTCGCCGAGTTGAACCGGATCCGCCGGGACCACCCGAGCCTCCTGCGGATCGACTCGCTCACGTTCTGTCCGACCGACAGCGACGTGGTGCTCGCCCACGCCCACCACCGTCGGCTCGCCGACGGTTCCAGCGACGCCGTCCTGGTCGTGGTGAACCTGGACCCCGACCGGTCGGTCGAGACGCTCGTCCACGTCGACCCCGCCGTCCTCGGACTCCCGGGGGCGGCGTCGTTCGACGTGCGGGACGAGCTGACCGGCGAGCGCTGGACGTGGCGGTCGGGGCCGAACTACGTGCGCCTCGACCCGGTCGAACGGATCGGTCACGTGCTGGCCGTCGAGCACGGTTGACCCGGTCGGACCGCTGCGGAGGTGGTGGTCCCGCCCGGCGTCGGGCAGGATGTCGGGCGTGAACCTCGACGAGCGAGCCGTGGCCAGGTCGATCGCCTTCGGGCGCATCATCTTCGGGGCGCTCATGTTGTTCGTCCCCGAGACCGTCCTGGCCCGGGCCAGCGACGTGCGTCCCGGTCCGCTCGTGTGGCTCGCCCGTGCGTTCGGGATCCGTGACGTCGTGCTCGGGGTGGGCGCGGTGATCGAGCTCACCGAGGAGGACCCGACCGGCCAGTGGGTCGCGCTGGGCGCCGCCGCCGACACCTGCGACGCCGTGGCGGCCGCCGTGTGGCGGGACGAGCTGGGTCCGCTCGGCGTGGCGTCCACGCTGGCGCTGGCGGTCCCCGCTGCGGCGGGCGGCTGGTACTCGGCGCTGCGCCTCCGGATGCACCGTCGCCCCGCCGGCTGATCGTCCGGGGGTACCCGTACCCGTCGACACCCTCGTGGCCGTCGCCCACACTGCCGGGGCCGCCGGGTCGGCCGGTGGTCACGGGGGACCGGGCGGAGGTGCGTGGGATGGAGCAGATCGACGGTGCGGGCGGGGACCTGCGGACCGGTGGGCCGGGTGGGCTGGAGGTGGACCTCGCCGGTGAGGTCCGACGCCTGGGGCCGACGGACTCGATGACGTTCGGCCGGGACGCCGACCTGGTGGTCGACGCCAACCCGTTCATGCACCGGGTGGTGGGCCGCCTCACGCGGCGCCACGGCGTGTGGTGGGTCCAGAACCTGGGGTCGGCCATCCGTCTGGAACTGATCGACCCGGCGGCGCCGGCGGGACCGGTGCCCGTGCTCGCCCCCGGGGACGCCGGCGTCCTCACCCTGCCCCTCACGGGAGTGCGCTTCGACGCCGGCCCGGCGCGCTACGAACTGGCCTGCCGCCTGGAGCGACCGGCCGGACCGTCGGTCCCCCGACCGGTCGCGCCGGGGTCCACCGAGACCCGGTCCTTCGGACGGGTGCCGCTGTCGGTCGAGCAGCACCTCCTCCTGGTGGCGATCGTCGACTCGGCGAGACGGCACGGCGGGCGGGTCGAGCCGTCCCCGACGGTCGCCCGCCGCCTCGGCTGGACCACCAAGAAGTACCACCGGAAGCTCGACATGGTGTGCGACAAGCTGAGTCGTGCCGGGGTTCGCGGGCTCAAGGGGTCGGTCGGTGCCTCCGCCGACCTCCGCCGGGACCTGCTGGCCCGCCACGCCGTGGACGCCGGGCTCGTCGACGAGTCGGACCTCGCCCCGCTCTGAAGGGGGGCGGGGTCAGGGGGCGGGGCGCTCGACGGACCGCCAGTCGCGACCCTCGAGGTACGGCCGGAACGTGCGGGCGATGTGGGTCAGGTCCTCGTCCGTCTTGCCCAGCTTGAGCTCGTAGAAGTGGGGGATGCGGTCGCTGGCCTCGACGATCGCCCACAGGGCCGCGGCCTCCTCGCCGGTCGGGGCCGGGGCCACGGCAGGACCGAACCAGGCCCGACCGCTCGGCAGGAGGAGCGCCGGCACACCGAACACGCCCGTGGCCATCGCCCGGTCGTGGTCGGCCCGCACGTCGTCGATCGTCGTCGGGTCCTCGATCGCCTCGGCCACGAGTCCCGGGTCGAGTCCGAGTTCCTCCAGGATGTCGGCGGACGCCTCCGGGGTGTGGGGCTTGCGTCCCTCCTCGTGCAGCCACCGCCCGGCGGTCGCGTAGTAGCGCTCGACCAGGTCGTTGCCGCCGGCGGTGGGCCCACCGTCCTCCCGGCGCAGTCGGGCGGCCACCCGGAGCATCCCGAACCCGAACGACCACGGTCGCTCCCACGGGTGCTTCTTGCCCGGTTCCCGGTTGATCTCCTCGAGCGACGCGAAGCTCCACGTCACCCGGACCAGACCCTGGTCCCGGACGTCGGTGATCCACCGGGCTGTCTGGTACGAGTACGGACACATGATGTCGAAGAAGAACTCGACGGGAGTGGGGGTCACCCCGACACGGTAGGCCACGGCCGTCGGGTGCGGTGCGGGGGGTCGACGTCGGTACGCTGTCCGTCGTGCGTCCCCCGGCCGCAGGCTCCCAGGTCGTGACCGACCCGCACTGGTTCCGTCGAGCCGTGTTCTACGAGCTGTCGGTCCGGGGCTTCTACGACGCCACCGGAGACGGGAACGGCGACCTGCGCGGCCTGATCGAGAAGCTCGACTACCTCCAGTGGCTCGGGATCGACTGCCTCTGGCTGCTGCCCTTCTACCAGTCGCCCCTGCGGGACGGTGGCTACGACATCGCCGACTACGACGACGTCCACCCGGACTACGGGACGATGGACGACGCCCAGGAGCTCCTGGACGCGGCCCACCGTCGCGGGATCCGCGTGATCGCGGACCTGGTGGTGAACCACACCTCCGACCAGCACCCGTGGTTCGTCGAGTCGCGCCGGGACCGCACCAACCCGAAGGCCGACTGGTACGTCTGGAACGACGACGACCGCCGCTGGTCCGACGCCCGCGTGATCTTCGTCGACACCGAGCGGTCCAACTGGACCTGGGACCCGAACCGTGAGCAGTACTACTGGCACCGGTTCTTCCACCACCAGCCCGACCTCAACTACGCCAACCCGGACGTGCAGCAGGCCATGCTCGACGTGGTCGCCCGGTGGCTCGGCATGGGCCTCGACGGGCTGCGGCTCGACGCCGTGCCCTACCTGTTCGAGGAGGACGGGACGAACGGCGAGAACCTGCCGGCGACCCACGAGTTCCTCCGGCGGCTCCGCAAGGAGGTCGACGACCGGTTCCCCAACCGGGTGCTGCTCGCCGAGGCGAACCAGTGGCCGGAGGACGTGATCGACTACTTCGGCGACGGCGACGAGTGCCACATGTGCTTCCACTTCCCGCTGATGCCGCGCATGTTCATGGCGCTGCGTCGGGAGGAGTCCACGCCGGTGTCGGAGATCCTCGCCCGGATGCCCGGCCTGCCGGACGGCTGCCAGTGGGGGATCTTCCTGCGCAACCACGACGAGCTCACGCTCGAGATGGTGACCGACGAGGAACGGGACTACATGTACGCCGAGTACGCGGCCGATCCGAGGATGCGTCGCAACGTGGGCATCAGCCGTCGGCTCTTCCCGCTGCTGGACAACGACCGCCGACAGGCGGAGCTGCTGCACGCCCTCCTGTTCAGCCTCCCGGGGACGCCGATCCTCTACTACGGCGACGAGATCGGGATGGGCGACAACATCTACCTGGGCGACCGGGACGGAGTCCGCACCCCGATGCAGTGGAGCCCCGACCGCAACGGCGGCTTCTCCACGGCCGACTTCGCCCAGCTGTACCTGCCGCCGCTGATGGACCCGGTCTACGGGTTCACCTCGGTCAACGTCGAGGCCGAGCAGCGGGACGGTGCCTCGTTCCTGAACTGGCTCCGCCACCTCATCCACGTGCGCCAGCAGCACGAGGTGTTCGGCGTCGGCGACTTCGAGATCCTCGAGGTGTCGACCCCGTCGGTGTTCGCCTACCTCCGCACCCCGGTGGACGGTGTCGAGGGGCGACCGGTCCTGTGCGTGGCCAACTTCTCCTCGGCCGCCCAGCCGGCCGAGCTGTTCCTGTCGCACCTGGCCGGTCGCGTCCCGGTCGAGCTGCTCGGGCGGGTGTCGTTCCCGGCCATCGGCGAGCTGCCCTACTTCGTCACCCTGCCCCCGTACGGATTCCTGTGGTTCGAGCTCGTCGAGCCGGGCTGAGCCCGGGCTGTGCGACCGACCGTTCCGTGGACTAGGACGAGACCATCGACGCCCCACGCTTCGCCGCCCAGCTGACCACGCTGCTCCCGCCGTACCTCTCGGCCCAGCGCTGGTTCGCCGCGACCGGGGATCCGGTCGTGGAGGTGCGACGGCTCGAGACGCTGGTCGACTCCTGGCCTGCGTTGCTCTGGGTGCTCGTGGAGGTCCGGACCTCGCTGGATCCCGTCGGGGTGCACTACCAGATCCCGATCGGCGTGGCCGACGAGGTCCCCCCGGAGGTGCCCGACGCCGCCTGCATCGGCGAGTTCTCCGGTCCGTCCGGCACCGTGCAGATCTACGACGCCCTGGCGGACCAGCGGCTCGCGGCGGCGTTCTGCGCCCACGTCGACCCGTCGCTGGAGTTCTCCACCGTGCGGCTGGAGGGCGGCGAGCAGTCGAACACCTCCCTCGTGCTCGACGAGCGCTACATCGTGAAGGTGTTCCGCAAGGTCACCCGGGGTCCCAACCCGGACGTCGAGGTCACCGAGGCCCTCGGACGCACGGGGTTCGGCGGGGTGCCGGTGCCGCTCAGCGTCTGGCGGCGGGGCGCCACCGACCTGGTCGTCGTCCGCCGCTACGAGCGGGCGCGGGGCGACGGGGTCAGCCTGGCGATGGACTCGCTGCGCGAGGTGTTCAACCGCCGCCGTCCGCCCCGGGACTGCCGGCTGGACTTCGCGGACGAGGCCCACCGCCTGGGCCGCGACGTGGCCGAGCTCCACGTGGCGCTCGCCGAGGCGTTCGGCTCGGAGCCGGGCGACGGCACGGCGTGGGCGCTCGACATGGCGGCGCAGGCCCACCGCGTCGCCGAGGGGCTGCTCGACACCGCCCGCATCGAGGCGGTCTACCGTCGGCTCCGGACCGCCGACGACCTGGGCGCCGCCATCCGGATCCACGGCGACCTGCACCTCGGTCAGGTGCTGCGGCTCGGGGACCGCTGGATGGTGCTCGACTTCGAGGGCGAGCCCGCCCGCCCGGTCGAGGAACGGCGACGGCCGTCCTCGCCGCTGAAGGACGTGGCGGGCATGACCCGGTCGTTCCACTACGCCGCCGGGATGGCGCTGCGCGAGTGGCCGGTGCCCGACGACGAGGTGCGGGTGCTCGCCGAGTCCTGGGCTGTGCGGTCGGTCAACTCGTTCCTGTCCGGCTACGCGTCGTTCGACGAGGCCCACCGACTCCTCCCGTCGACCCGAGCCGCCCGCGACGGACTGCTCAGCATGTTCGAGCTCGACAAGGCGGTCTACGAGGTCGCCTACGAGCTGTCGCACCGGCCTGACCTGGTCGACCTGCCGGTGCGTGCGGTCGAGGACCTGCTCGAGGACCGGCTCCCGCCGCCCGACGACCAGGACTGAGCGTGCCGAGCGACGACCTGCCCGGCGAGGTCGACCGGCACCTGTTCGCCGAGGGACGGCACCACCGGCTCTGGGAGCTGCTCGGGGGGCACCCCGACGACGACGGGGCCCGGTTCGCCGTGTGGGCCCCCAACGCCCGGTCGGTCAGCGTGCTCGGCGACTGGAACCACTGGAACGAGGACCCGCAGGACGCGCTGGCGCTCCGGCCGGTCGAGGACCTCGGGATCTGGGTCGGGCGGGACGACCGGGCCCGGGCGGGTCACGCCTACAAGTACCTGGTCGAGGATCGTTCCGGTCGCCGGACCCAGCGGGCCGACCCGGTGGCGGCAGCCGCCGAGGTCCCGCCGGCGACGGCATCGGTGCTCTGGCGGTCCGCTCACCGATGGGCCGGAGGCGACGACGGGTGGCGGGAGCGACGGGCGCAGCGCAACGCCGGTCGCACCTCGATCTACGAGGTGCACCTGGGTTCGTGGCGTCGGCACCCCGACGGGCGGCCCCACGGCTACCGGGAGCTCGCCGACTCGCTCCCGGCGTGGGTCGCCGGTCTGGGGTTCACCCACGTGGAGTTCCTGCCCGTGGCCACCCACCCGTTCGCCGGCTCGTGGGGCTACCAGGTGACCGGGTACTACGCCCCCGACGCCCGGCTCGGCAGCCCCGACGACCTCCGGGTGCTCGTCGAGGCCTGCCACGACGCCGGGCTCGGCGTCCTGCTCGACTGGGTTCCGGCGCACTTCCCCCGGGACCCGTGGGCGCTCGCGCGCTTCGACGGGACGGCGCTGTACGAGCACGAGGACCCACGTCGGGGCGAGCATCCCGACTGGGGGACGCTGGTGTTCAACCACGGTCGCCGCGAGGTGCGGAACTTCCTGGTCGCGAACGCGGCCTACTGGCTCGAGGAGTTCCGGGTCGACGGGCTCCGTGTCGACGCAGTGGCCTCGATGCTCTACCGCGACTACTCGAGGCGACCGGGGGAGTGGGTCCCGAACGAGCAGGGGGGCCGGGAGGACCTCGAGGCGATCGAGTTCGTCCGTGAGCTCGACGTGGTCGTGGCCCGGGACCACCCGGGCGCGCTCGTCGTGGCCGAGGAGTCGACGTCGTGGCCCGGGGTCACCGCGCCCGTCGAGCACGGCGGCCTGGGCTTCGGTCGCAAGTGGAACCTGGGGTGGATGCACGACACGCTCACCTACTTCGGTCGCGACCCGGTCCACCGCGCCCACCACCACCACGACCTGACGTTCCCGATGGTCTACGCGGCGCACGAGCGGTGGATCCTCCCGCTCAGCCACGACGAGGTGGTGCACGGCAAGGGGTCGTTGCTCCGTCGCATGCCCGGCGACGACTGGCAGCGCACGGCCAACCTCCGGGCCCTGCTGGCCTGGCAGTGGTGCCACCCTGGACGCCAGCTCCTGTTCATGGGGGCCGAGCTCGCCCAGGAGCGGGAGTGGTCCCACGACCGGGAGCTCGACTGGTGGCTGCTCGAGCGGCCGCTCCACGACGGGGTCCGCCGTCTGGTCGGTGACCTCAACCACCTCCAGTCGCAGGTCCCGGCCCTGTGGGAGGGCGACGACGACCCGGCCACCTGGTGGTGGCTCGACGCCGACGATCGTGAGCAGTCCGTGTTCTCCTTCGCCCGCAGGACCGACGGCGACCCCGAGCGGTTCGCCGTGGTCGTCGCCAACCTCACCCCCGTCCCCCGACCCGGCTACCGCCTCGGCGTGCCCGTGGCCGGCGAGTGGGAGGTCTCGTTGACCACCGACGACGCGGTCTACGGTGGATCGGGACACGATCCCAGCGAGGGGCCGGTGACCGCTGAGACGACCACACCGTGGCAAGGACAACCCGCGTCGCTGCTGTTGAGCCTCCCGCCGCTGGCGGTGGTGGTCCTCGAGCCGCAGGCCGTCGACCGGTCGGGGGTGGCCACGTGAGCGACGCCCGACCGACACGGTCGAACGGCACCGGTTCGACCGACGCGGACTCCGGTGCCGACCTGGTGACGGTGGTGGTGCCGGTGCGCAACGAGGGCGGGACGCTGCGGCGCTGCCTCGACTCGATCCTCGGCCAGACCTACCGCAACCTCCAGGTCGTCGTGGTCGACGGGGAGTCGACCGACGACACGGTGGCCATCGTCGAGGAGTACGCCGCCGTCGACCCCCGGGTCGAACTGGTGGTCAACCCCCGTCGCATCGTCCCGAGCTCGCTGAACCGGGCCCTGGACGTGGCCCGAGGGGTCTGGTGGGTCCGCAACGACGGCCACTCGACCCTGGCCCCGGACTACGTCGAGCGGGCCGTGGACCACCTGCGCACCGGACGCTGGGGCGGTGTCGGGGGACGCAAGGACGCCGTGGCCGACACCGACCAGGGTCGGGCGGTCGCCGCAGCGCTGGCGTCGCCGTTCGGGGTCGGCAACAGCACCTACCACCACGGCACCACCGAGCAGGTGGTCGACCACATCCCGTTCGGCACCTACCCGGTGGCGGTCGTGCGCGAGCTCGACGGTTGGGACGAGGACATGGTCACCAACCAGGACTACGAGTTCGACTACCGGGTCCGGCGCTCGGGCCGGGAGCTGCTGTTCGACCCGGCCCTGCGGATCGACTGGCGGTGTCCGTCGAGCGTGCGGGCCTTCGCCCGCCAGTACCGCCGCTACGGACGCGGCAAGGTCAACACGCTGCTCCGGCACCCGGAGTCGGGGGCGTTGCGTCACTACGTGGCCCCGGCGCTCGTCGCCGGCCTCGTGCTCGGTGTCCTCCTGGCGCCGTTCCGCCGGTTCCGGGCGCTGGCTGCGGCCCCGTTCGTGGCCTACGGCCTGGCGCTCGCAGCGGCGTCGGCGCTGACCGCGCGGACGGTCGCCGGGGTCCGGGCCCGCCTGTCGCTGCCGGCGGCGTTCGCCGCCATGCACCTGGGCTGGGGCGTGGGGTTCTGGCAGGAGCTCTGGACGGTGGCGCGCGAGCACGGTCCGGGCGCGGTGCTCCGCATCGTCCGTCGTCGCTGAGCGCTCCCTCGGCTCCGACGTCCTGCGACGCACCCGGTCACCGACCCGGGCGGTACGTTGCGGTCGTGGAGCCCACCGCCACCACCACCTGCTACCGGCACCCCGACCGGTCCGTCGGGGTCCGCTGCCAGCGGTGCGAGCGACCGATCTGTCCGGAGTGCATGGTGCAGGCCCCCGTCGGGTACCAGTGCCGGGAGTGCGTCGGTGCGGGTGCCCGCCGTTCTCCGACCCTCACCGGGGTCCCCGGGACCGACGACGTGGTGGTCGGCAAGGCCCTGATCGCCCTCAACGTGGCGATGTTCGTCGTGGCCGGGCTGGCCGCCGGATCGCTCACGCGGACGAGCGGTGGCGTGTTCGAGCGGTTCGTCACCTGGGGTCCGCTCGTCGCGGACGGCGAGTGGTGGCGACTGGTGACGGGCGCGTTCCTCCACTCCGGGCCGCTCCACCTGCTCATGAACATGTTCCTCCTGTGGCTGCTCGCCAAGGAGCTCGAGGGTGCGCTCGGTCACCTGAACTTCCTGCTCTGCTACGTGGTGTCGGTGCTCGGTGGGGGACTGGGCGTGATGCTGCTCTCCCCGGACGCCCCGACCCTCGGAGCGTCCGGTGGCGTCTTCGGTCTCATGGGCGCGCTGGTCGTGCTGCAGCTGCGGGCACGTCAGAACCCGTGGAACACCGGTCTCGGCGGACTGGTCGCCATCAACCTGGTGATCACGTTCACCCTGCCGGGGATCTCGGTGGGCGGCCACGTCGGCGGTCTGGTCGCCGGTGCCGTCGCCGGCGCCGTGGTCCAGCCCCGCTCGTGGCCGCAGACGACCGCCGGGATCCGGACGGGGTTCCTCACGCTGTTCGGCCTCGCCGTGGCGGCCCTGGCGGTCGTGGCCGCCTCGGCGCTCGCCGCCGACCTGGCCTGACCGGTCTCAGCGGGCTGCGGAGCGGCTCCGCCCGTGGTCGGCCACGGCTGACTGCAGGTTGACCAGGTTGCGCCGCCAGACGTGACCGAGGACCGGGCGCGCCAACCGGGCCCCGATGGGTCCACCCATCCACCACGGGAAGGTGAGCTCCTCGGTCCAGGTGAAGCGGGTCCGGCGACCGTCGTCGAGCGGTTCGAGGCGGAACACGCCGCTGCCGGTCACCATGCCGACGTGCCGAACGCCCATGGCCCGTGCCGGCACCCACTCCGTGATCTCCATGTGGTCCACCAACCGGAAGGGGCCGATGGCCGTGTCGCAGTCGAAGGTCGTCCCGACACCCGAGGTGGTCGCCGAGGTGAAGCGGATCGCCACGGCGTCCTCCATCCACTCGACGTGACTGCCCACGTCCTCGACGTAGTCCCACACCTCCTCGCAGGAGGCGTCGAGTTCCACCGAGACCGTCAGTTCCGACATGCCCGCAACCTACGGCGTGGCTCCGATCCGGCCCCATGCGGGAGGCCGGCCCCGGGTCGGGTTCGCGTCCGGGCGTGGAGTCCGGGCACCATGGAGCGGTGAGCCGACCGCAGCCGACCACCACGCCCGTGGACCAGATCGCCCCGGGCGACGTCGTCCGGGACACCGAGGTCCACCCGGTCGACGGCCTGGACGGCCGCTACCGGCTCGACATCCCGGAGGCCTGGCGGGTCGTCTACGCGTTCGGGGGCGTGACCATGGCCTCGGCCATCCGGGCGGTCGTCGCCGCGGTCGACCGGCCGGACCTGTCGCTCGTGTCGGCCGACGCCACGTTCTGCCAGGCGGTGCCCTGCGGGCCGGTCGCCGTCCAGGTCGAGGTCCTGCGTCAGGGTCGTAGCGCCGCCCAGGCGGTGGCCCGGCTCTGGGCGCTGGACCCGGCCGACCCGTCACCCACCGGACCGGTGGGCAGCGACCTGGTCGTGTCGTGCGTCCTGGGCGAGCGCGACCCGCACACGCCGTACCGCCTGCAGGGAGCGGTCCCGCCCGAGGTGGGCCCGCCCGAGGGGTACGACCCCCGTCCGGAGGTGGTCGACAACCCCTTCGCCGACATCCCCTACCACCGGCAGACCGACTGGCGGCTCGCCGAGGGGCGGCTCCACTGGGGTCAGGTCGACGTGCCCCCGGGGGACCCGCAGGCGTCGTCGTGGTTCCGCTTCCACCGCTCGCCGATGGGGCCGGACGGTCGCTGGGTGCCGGGGCTGGTCGCCGTGCCGGGCGACGTGCTCGGGCCGGCCGTCGGTGCCGGGATCGGGACCCAGCAGGGCTTCTTCCTGATCCTCTCGCTCCAGATCGGGATCCGCTTCGTCGCCGACGTCACCACCGAGTGGGTGCTGCAGCAGACCCGGGCGCAGACCGCAGCCGACGGCTACGCAGCGGGCACGGCCGAACTCTGGGACGAGGACCGACGGCTCGTGGCGCTCGCCCACCAGATCGCCAAGCTTCGCTCGTTCTGAGTTCGGAGGTCAGGAGCGTCGGTAGGTGCTGACGTGGCCGGCGGCGGCGGGGCCGAACTCGCCGCCGTCCCAGTCGGCGTGCCGTTCGACGAGGGTCAGTCCCGACCCGACGCACCAGCGGTCCAGGTCCTCGACGGCGACGGGGACCACCCGCCACGGTCGCACCCGGGGCGGGCGGCCGTCGACGAGCTCCACGTGCGCGCCCGCCACCGCCCCGGTCGTCGGGTCCACGTCGGTGGCGATCAGCCGCACGCCACCGGCGTCGACGGAGCGGACCTCGAGGTTGCGCTCCCGGCCGAGCAGGGGAGCGGCGACGAACGCCTGGACGACGAGGTGGCCGCCGGGTCGCAGGTGCGCTGCGGCCGCAGCGACGCACCGCTCCTGGTCGGCGGCGTCGTGGAGGTTGCACAGCAGGTTGTCGGCGGCGACCACCACGGCGAACGGCCCCTCGGGCCAGGTGCCCGGATCCGCTGCGTCGCCGGGTCCCGCCTCCACCCGACCCCCGGGGTCCTTGGCCCGGAGCGCGTCGAGCATGTCCGTCGACGGGTCGAGGCCGACCACCGTGACCCCGAGGTCGGCGAGCTCGAGCGCCAGTCGGCCGGTGCCCACTCCCAGTTCGAGGACCCGGTGTCCGTCGGCGAGCCGGCTGATCCTGCGGGCTGCGGCCCGGGTGGCGTCGTCGGTGGGGTACCACTCGTCGTAGACGTCGGCGAAGCTGCGGCCGTAGGTGTCGGTCCGGTAGCGCTCTGGTTCCTCGGTTCCTCCGGACACCCGACCAGTCTGGCTGCGTGGGAGGATGACCGCGTGACAGCGACCGAGTGGAGCGCCCCCGGCTCGGTGCCGGAGCCACCGGTGCGCTCCACCGTGACCCCGGACCCGGTGCCGGGCGATCCGGTCCGGGCGGCCGGGGTGGCCCGCGCCCGCGGCGACGACCCGTTGCCCCTCGACCGCCCGGAGGGTCTGGGCGCGGACCAGCCGCTCGCCGACCTGCGACCCGTCGGCGTGCTGGCGGTCCTCGACGGCGGCTTCGCCATGCTGCGCTTCCGGTTCGGTCGGCTCGTCGCCCTGGCCGCGATCGTCGTCCTGCCGCTGACCGCCGGCGAGCTCGTCGTGGCGTTGCGTTCGCCGCAGGTCCCCGCCGTCGACCCGCTGTCGACGCCCTCGGCGTTCGAGGCGCTGGCCGCGTCCTCGTCGAGCTCGGCGTGGGCGGTCCTGTTCGCCGTCCTGGGTGCCGTCGGCACCACCTGGATCGGTCTGGCGGTGGGCGCCGCTGCCGCCGCCTGGATCGCCGGCGACGACCCGACCTGGTCCGAGCTCGTCGTGGGTGCGCTGCGGCGCGCCTGGGTCGCACCGGTCCTCACGCTCGTGACGCTGTCGATCAAGCTCCCGGCCGCCTGCCTCCTCGGGGTCGGGTTCCTCGCCGCCGACGCGTTCGTGTTCACCGCGGCCGTGATCGCCGGTGGCGAGCGGATCGGTCCGTTCGCCGCGGTGGGGAGGGCGTTCGACCTGAGCAGACGGAGCTACGGACGAGCGCTCGGCATCTGCGTCGGTGGTCTGGCCATCACGGTCGTGCTCCAGTTCGTCGTCCTCCTCGGTCCGTTCACGCTCGTCTCGTCCTTCGGGGTCGGTGGCACCGTGGCGACCGTCGTGTCCCAGGCGGCCGGGTTGGTCGTCCTGGTCACGGTCCCGCTGACGGCGTGCATCGCCGCCCGGGCCTGGATCGACCTGCGCAGTCGGGCCGAGGGCGTCGACCTCCTCGCCCGGGCGACCGAGCGGGGACTGGGGTGACCCGGTGATCCTCCAGCCCCCGGCCCCGGTGACCGACGACGTCCGTCGGGTGATGTCCGACGGCGCCTACGACTACACCCCGTCGCTCCCGGACCGGATCCTCGAGCGGATCGGCGACTTCCTCGACGGGCTCGTCGGTCCGACCTTCGGCGGCGCGGGCGGCGCGTTCGGCGGCGGCGTCGGCGGGGTCCTGGCCTGGCTGCTGATCCTGGCTGCGGTGGTGGCGGTGGTCGTGGTCGTCGTCGTGGTGCTCCGCAGCCGTGTCCGTCGGGAGCGGCCCGAGCGGGACGACGCCCAGGTGGAGGTCGAGCACCGGCGACCGGCGGGGGAGTGGGCGTCGGAGGCGGCTGCGCACGAGGCGGCGGGGCGGTGGGCCGAGGCCGTGCGGGCCCGGTACCGCGAGCTCGTCCGCACCCTGGTCGACCGCCGCCAGCTGCCCGACGTGCCCGGCCTGACCACCCGGGAGCTGCGCGTCGAGCTCGCCGGGACGACCCCGACGGCGTCGGTCCCGTTCGACGAGGCCTCCACGGTGTTCGAGCTGGCCTGGTACGCCCTCGTCCCCACGGGACCCGAGGACCTGGCCCGGTTGCGTCGCTCCGCTGCCGAGGCGCTGGCGGCACCCCGGGAGGTGGCGCTGGTCGGCGTCGCAGCGGGTGCGGGAGCGGACGGGTGAGCCGCGGCACCGTGGCGGGGGTGGTGGCGCTCGTGGTGGGCGCGGCGGTGGTGGTCGCGCTGTCGGTCGGTGCTGCCGGACCGCCGCCGTTCGACGCCACGTCGACGTCGCCGTCGGGCTACGCCGCGCTGGCCACGATCCTCCGTGACTCCGGAGCGCAGGTCGACGTCCGCACGGCCACCTCGGTCGCCCAGCAGGGGTTCGGTCCGGGCGACCTGGTCGTCGTCCCGGCACCGGAGCTGGCGTCGTTCGCCGAGCTCGACGCCCTGCGGGCCGCCGCAGCCGACGGTGCGACCCTGGTCCTCGGGTCGCCACCTCCCGAGCGGGCCTCCACCATCGACGTGGGTTCGCTGGACGAGTTCGTGGCTCCGGTGTCGTCGACCGAACTCGTCGACGACGACCTCCTGGCCCGGACCCCGGCCCAGCCCGTCGATCCCGGGGACTGCGACGCCGTCGAGTTCGCCGGTCTGGGTCCGCTCGACGGTGCGTTCGCCGCACCGTTCGTGCCGAGCGGGGAGCCGGGCGCCCTCCGCGCGTGCTGGGGGAACGCGACGGGGACGCTCGTGAGCTCGGAGCAGGTCGGCGACGGCACGGTGGTCACGCTGGCGAGCCCCGAGCTGATCACCAACGCCCGGCTGTGGCCCGACAAGGAGGGGGGCGGCGAGCCGCTGGCCAACGCAGCGCTGCTCCTCCGTCCGGCCGAGGTGGCGGCGGCGGCCGGTCCGGTCAGGGTCACCTTCGTCCGGGCCGAGCCGAGTCCGGACGCGTCGATCCGTGGCGGCGGACCGAGCAACCCGCTGCGACTGCTGCCGGCGGGAGTGCAGGCCGCGCTCGTGGTGGCCGTCGTGTCGTTCCTGTTCTACGCCTGGGGTCGCTCGCGTCGCCTCGGCCGGGTCGTGCGCGAGCGGGCACCGGTGGAGATCGCCGGGTCCGAGTTCGTCGAGGCGGTCGGGGACCTGCTGCGCCGGAGGGGCTCGCCGGCCCGGGCCGCAGCCGTCCTCCGCTCGGAGTTCCGCCGTCGGGTGGGCACCGCCGCCGGTCTCGGCGTCGCTCCCTCCGACGAGGCGCTCCTCGCCTGGTTGGAGCGGTACAGCTCGCACGACGTCGCCCGGTTGCACGCCGCGCTCTCGGCCCCCGTCGCCGGCCCCGAGGAACTCCTCGACGTGGCCCGTTCCCTCGACGCCATCGAACAGGAGGTCTCCGGTGTCCGACACCCCACCTGACCCGTACGGGTCGCCCCCGCCGAGCCCGCCCGCGGACTCCGGTTCCGGACCCGATGCCCGGGCCGCGGTCCACGCCGTCCGGGCCGAGGTCGCCAAGGTCGTCGTCGGTCAGGAGGGCGTGGTCTCCGGTCTGGTCACGGCGTTGCTGGTGCGCGGCCACGTGCTCCTCGAGGGCGTGCCCGGCGTGGCCAAGACGTTGATCGTCAAGACGCTCGCCCGGGCCCTGGACCTGGACGCCAAGCGGGTCCAGTTCACCCCCGACCTCATGCCGTCGGACGTGACCGGACAGCTCGTGCTGGACCCGGGGAGCGACTTCGGCATGCGGTTCCGGGAGGGGCCGATCTTCACCAACCTGTTCCTCGCGGACGAGATCAACCGGACACCGCCGAAGACCCAGTCGGCCCTGCTGGAGGCCATGGAGGAGCGGCAGGTGACGGTGGAGGGCACGCCGCGCCCGCTGGCCGACCCGTTCGTGGTGATCGCCACCCAGAACCCGGTCGAGCAGGAGGGCACCTACCCGCTCCCCGAGGCGCAGCTCGACCGGTTCCTGTTCAAGCTCGTCGTCGGCTACCCGAGTGCCGAGCAGGAGGTCGCGGTCCTGGACCGTCACCACCGTGGACTCGACCCCCACGACGTCCTCGGCGCGGGGGTCCGACCGGTGGCGACCGCCGAGGACCTCCGGGTCGGTCGGGCGCAGGTCGCCGCCGTCGGTGTGGCTCCGGCGGTCCTCGAGTACATCGTCGCGCTGTGTCGGGCCACCCGCGAGGTGCCCTCGGTCGAGGTCGGCGTCTCGCCCCGCGGTGCCACGGCCCTGCTCCACGCCTCGAAGGCCTGGGCGTGGCTGTCGGGTCGGGACTGGGTGTCCCCGGACGAGGTGAAGGCGATCGCCGTCCCCACGCTCCGGCACCGGCTGGTCGTCCGGCCCGAGCTCGAGCTCGAGGGCACGACGGCCGACGGGATCCTGACCGGTCTCCTGGCCACGGTGCCCGCACCCCGCTGAGCGACCGTGTCCGTCCTGCCGACCCGACGCCTGGCGGTGGTGCTGGTGGCGATCGCCGGTGCGCTCGCGGTGTCGCCGCTGCCGGCGGTGTCCCTGTGGTGGGTCGCCGCCGTGGTGGCGGCGATCGGTGTGGTGCTCGTCGTGGTCGACGCGCTGTCCTCGGTGCCCGCTGCCGCGCTGGCCTTCGAGCGGCGACACCCGCCGGTGGTGGTCGCCGAGTCGACCGCCGAGGTGGAGTGGACCGTCGCCTCCGACGCCCGTCGGTCGGTCCGACTCCTGGTGGCCGACGAGCTCGCCCCGTCGCTGCGGGCCACGGCCCGTCGGTTCGACGTCCGGGTGCCCGCCGGCGACGTGGTCCGGGTCCGCACCAGGATCTCGCCGCTGCGCCGCGGGCGGTTCGATCTGGACCGGATCAGCGTGCGGGTCGTCGGACCCCTGGGACTCGGTGCCCGGCAGCGGGACGTGCCGTTGCGCAGCGTCCTGCGGGTGCACCCGCCGTTCCGGTCGCGTGACGAGGCCGAGCTCGCCATCCGTCGGGGACGCATCCTGGACATCGGGCTCCGTTCGGCCCGGGGGCTCGGCACCGGGACCGAGTTCGAGCAGCTCCGTGAGTACGGACCCGACGACGAGTTCCGCCGGATCGACTGGACGGCCACGGCCCGGACCGGCCGCCCCATCGTGCGGACCTTCCGGGCCGAGCGGAACCAGACGGTGGTCGCCGTCCTGGACACCGGCCGGGTGATGGCGGGTCGGGTCGACGGCGTGCCCCGGCTCGAGCACGCCATGGACGCCCTGACGGCGCTGGCCACGGTCTCCACCCGGCTCGGGGACCGTTGCGGTCTGGTGGCGTTCGGGGCCGACGTCCGGGCCGAGGTGCCGCCGGCCCGGCGCCGCGACCAGGTGGGCCGGATCACCGAGGCCATGTACGCGCTCGAACCCGAGTTGAACGAGTCCGACTACCCCTCGGCGTTCGCGCACGTGGTGGCCCGCCACCGGCGTCGGGCCATGCTGGTGCTGCTGAGCGACCTGCTCGAGCCCGCGGTGGAGGACTCGCTGCTGCCGGGTCTGCCGCTCATCACCCGGACCCACCTCGTGGTGGTCGCCGGAGTCCGCGACCCCCAGGTCGAGGCCTGGGCGGACGCACCGGTCGTGACCGACGACGACGTCTACCGGCGCACCGCGGCCACGACCGCGCTCGTGGACCGTCGGCGCACGGCCGCCCGGCTCCGCGGGCTCGGCGTCACCGTCGTCGACGCCCCGCCCGGTCAGCTCGCCCGGCGGTTGGCGGACGCGTACCTGCTCGCCAAGTCCACCGGCCGGCTCTGAGTCGCGCTCAGGCCCGGATGGTGGCCCCGGAGGCGGCGGCGTCGTCGGCCACGGCCACCACGTCACGTCGGTCCTCGCCCCACAGGCCGGTCGCCCCGAGGGCCTCCGCCCGCCGGCCGAGCAGCACCACGTAGACGACGAACGCGACGAGGGCCGAGACCCCCACCGCCACCCGCAGCACGGTGGGCAGGTCCGACGGCGTGACGAACCCCTCGATGAACCCGGCGACGGCGAAGCACACCACCAGGCCGAGGACGATGACGACCGACCGGAGCCCGGCCTCCCGCAGCGCCGTGGCCCGGGTGCGGTCGCCCGGGGCGATGATCGCCCAGGAGACCTGCAGGCCGGCGGCGCCCGCCACGATGATCGCGGCGAGCTCCAGCAGACCGTGGGGGAGGATCAGCCCCCAGAACTGCGGTCCCTCACCGGCGCGGTGCATGACCGCAGCCATCACCCCGAGGTTCAGTCCGTTGAACCCGAGCACGAACGCCGGACCGAGCACCGGCACGACCCCCATGGCGAACGCGGTGCAGGCCACGTAGATGTTGTTCACCGTGACCCGGCCGGCGAAGTTCTGGGCGGCGTCGGAGCGGTAGTACTCGGCGAAGTCCCGCTCGGCGATCACCTGCTGCAGCTCGGCCGGGATGCTGGCGTCGAGCGACGCGGCCGACTGGCTGAGCCAGACCCCCGTGGCGATCGCGGGGAGGAGCAGGCAGGCCGCGCTGGCGGCGACGAACCGGCGGGCGTGCCAGACCGCCGCAGGGAACGTGGAGGTGACGAAGGTCGCCAGCGCGCGCCAGGGGTTGCCGCGGCGTCGGTAGATCACCAGTCGCGCCTGACCGAGGACCCGGGAGAGCCGGGCGTTGAGGGCCGGATCGGCGTACACGGTTCGGGCGTGGGACAACTGGGCCGAGACCCGCTGGTAGAGGAGCACGAGCTCGTCGACCTCGGCGTCGTCGAGCCGGCGCAGGGACCGGCCCGAACCGCCGGCCCGGGAGCTCAGGTCCGACAGGCGTCGCCACGTGCCCTCGTGTCGCTGGATGTAGCGGTCGATGTCCACGGTCCTGCAGCGTCCCCTCCGGGTGGTGACCACTACCGTAGGCCCGTGCCCGCCGGTGTGGTCACCCCCGAAGCCGTCCTGCTGGAGCTGCCCACCGTCGGGCCGGCGACCCGCACCTTCGCCCGACTGGTCGACCTGTTCCTGCAGGCGGCCCTGTTCACGGCCCTCGTCCTGGTGGCGGCCGTCCTGATCTCGGCCGGCGGCAGCCCGGAACTCCTCATCCTCCTCGTGGTCGTCCTCACCATCGTGGTCGCCCCGATCACCACCGAGATCCTCTGGAGGGGGAGGTCGCCGGGCAAGGCGCTCCTCGGCCTGCGGGTGGTGAGTCGCGACGGATCGCCCTCGACGCCCCGTCAGGCGGTGGTCCGGGGGCTCGTCGCGATCGTCGACACCTACGCCACGCTGGGGTTCCTGGCGTTGACGGTGGCGACGGGGACGCGTGACACGCAGCGACCGGGCGACCTGGCGGCGGGGACGGTGGTGATCCGGGACCGGACGGGGCGGGCCGCGGAGGTGCCGGTGGCCTTCCTGCCGCCACCGGGCTACGAGGCGGTGGTCGCCGGCCTCGACGTGGGAGCGCTCGACGACGAGGACTTCGCGCTCGTCCGGGCCTTCCTCCTCCGGGTGGGCGACCTCGAACCCCAGGAGCGTTGGCGGCTGGCGACCACCCTCGCCGAGGGCGTGCGCCGCCGGATCGACCAGCCGGTGGCGGCGCCGATCACCGCCGAGACCTGGCTGTGGTGCGTGGCCTCGGCCTACCAGTACCGGCGCGGCAACCTGCTGGCCGACGCCGCGCTGGGGCTGGCCCCGATCGCGGCGCCACGGACGCGCTGAGCCGGGTCGGCCGGGCGTCCCCGGGGCCGTGCCCTAGCCTCGGCGCATGGTCTGGAACCCCCGGGACCACGACGCGCCGACCCGCGTGGTCGACCTCGACCACGCCGCGACCACGCGCCTGCGGCCCGAGGCGCGCTCCGCCATGGAGCCGTTCCTCGCCGACCGCTACGGCAACCCGAGCGGGATCCACGCGGCGGCCCGCGACG
Organism: uncultured Actinomycetes bacterium; assembly: GCA_903873135.1. Lineage (GTDB taxonomy): Bacteria > Actinomycetota > Acidimicrobiia > Acidimicrobiales > Microtrichaceae > SXMI01. The sequence continues at coordinate 13,956 of CAIQNH010000197.1, read as the reverse complement.
CCCTGCGCGCCCTCGACGAGGCGCGCGAACGGGTGGCGGGTGTGCTCGGCTGCACCCCCGGCGAGGTCGTCCTGACCTCGGGTGGTACCGAGTCCGACGTCCACGCGGTCTCCGGGGGCATGCCGCCCCGACCCGGCGTGCCCGTGTGTGCCGCAGCCGAGCACCACGCTGTCCTGCGCACCGTCGAGGCGCTCGACGGCCGGGTGGTCGACGTGGACGCAGCCGGGCGTGTCGACCTCGACGCGCTCGGCGGGACGTTGGAGTCGCTGGCGTCGGCGGACCGGGGTGCCTCGGTGGTGTCGGTGGCCCTCGCCAACAACGAGCTCGGCACCGTGGTGGACCTCGAGGCCGTGGCGTCGGTGGTCCGACGCACCGCCCCGGGCGTGCCGCTGCACACCGACGCCGTGCAGGCCGCGCCGTGGCTCGACCTGCGGGTGCGCTCCGCACCCGCGTCGTTGGTGTCGGTCTCGGGACACAAGTTCGGCGGACCGCGGGGCAGCGGTGTCCTGGTGGTCCGGGGCGGCGTGGAGCTCCGGCCGCTCCTGCCCGGGGGCGGCCAGGAGCGCGGTCGTCGCTCCGGCAGCGTCGACGTGGCGGGTGCGGTGGGCCTCGCCGCTGCGCTGGAGGCGGCCTCGGTCGAACGGTCGACGGTCGTCGAGCGGGTCGGCGGGCTGCGCGACCGGCTCGTGGGTCGACTGCTCGGCGCGGACGTCGGCGTGCGCCGGACCGTCGAGCCGACCGACGGGCTCGAGGTCCTCCCCAACTTCGCCCACGTGAGGGTGCCCGGGGTGGAGGTCGAACCCCTCCTGTACCTGCTCGACGAGGCCGGACTGCGGGTGGCCTCGGCGTCGTCGTGCTCCTCCGGGGCGCACCGGGCCTCCCACGTCCTGGAGGCGGTCGCCTCGGCCGGGGCGGTGGTCGACGGCGCCGCCCTGCGGCTCACCCTCGGGCCGGAGACCACCGCCGACGACGTCGACCACGCCGCCGAGGTGGTCGTGGGGGTCGTCGGCTACCTGCTCGACCGTCGCTCCGGGGGCCGGACCCCGGCGGCGTCCGGGGGTCGGAGGTAGACCGTGCGGGTCCTGGTCGCGCTCTCCGGGGGTGTGGACTCCTCGGTGGCCGCCGCCGAGCTGGTGGCGGCCGGTCACGAGGTGGTCGGCGTCACCCTGCGCCTCTGGGGAGGTCCCTCCGACCGGGGCTGCTGCTCGGTGGCCGACGTGGAGGACGCCCGCCGCGTCGCCGCACAGCTGGGTCTCGAGCACCACGTGTTCGACTTCGCCGAGCGGTTCCACGCGAGCGTGGTGGAGCCCTACGTCCGGGCGCACGCCGACGGCCGGACCCCGAACCCGTGCGTCGAGTGCAACCGGTCGGTGAAGTTCGACGCGCTGCTCGATCGGGCCGACCTGCTCGGTTTCGACCGGCTGGCGACCGGGCACCACGCCAGGATCGCGTGGGTCGAGGGTCGCGCCCACGTGGCCCGGGGCGCCGACGCCGCCAAGGACCAGTCCTACGTCCTCCACCCGTTGACCGCAGCGGCCGCCGGCCGCGTCCTGTTCCCGGTGGGGGACCTCGGCAAGGACGAGGTCCGACGTCGGGCCCGGGCGCTCGGTCTGCGGACGGCCGCCAAGCCGGACAGTCAGGACACCTGCTTCATCACGGCGTCCGGTGGCCGCGAGGCGTTCCTGTCGGAGCGCACGGGGCTCCACCCCGGCGAGGTGGTCGACGTCGACGGCGCCGTGGTCGGTCGGGTCGACGCCGTCGAGCTCGTCACGATCGGACAGCGCCGCGGTCTCGCCCTCGCCGGGGGTGCGGACCGGCGCTACGTGGTCGACGTCGACGTCCCCGCCCGTCGGGTGGTGGTGGGTCCTCCGGAGCGGCTCCAGCGGGGGACGGTGCGGCTCGAGCAGGTCGCCTGGAACGGCCCGGTCCCGACCGGGACGGTGCTCGTGCAGACCTCGGCCCACGGGGTCGCGGCCCCGGCGGTCGTGGCGTCGAGCGACGTCGACGCCGGCGATGCCGAGGTGCGGTGGCTCCGGCCCCGCCCCCGGGTCGCGGCGGGTCAGAGCGTGGTGGTCTACGACGGCGACGTGGTCCGGGGCGGGGGCGTGGCGTCCGCCGGCTAGTCCCGGCCGACCCGGATCCCGCGGTCCTCGGCGATCCGCAGGAAGTGACCCGGTCGGGCCGGGGCCACCAGCACCGCTCGCGACGGGACGGCCGCCGTGGTCCCGCCCCGACGGACCGCCGGCACGACGTCGACCGGCTCGTCGAGGGCCACCTCCAGGATCAGGCCGGTCGCACCGACGGTCAGGTCGAGCGCCGCGGAGTCGGCCGGGGCCGGTCCGAGGCGGGTGATGGACCGGCGGGGGAGCGGGATGGGCTCGAACAGGGCGAGGGCGTCGACCAGCGTCAGGCCCGACGGGACGAACACGAGCGCCCGACTGGCGAGTCGGTGCAGGGAACGCCACCCCAGGAACGCCGTGGCCGCCCCGCCGACCGTGAGGACTGCAGCGGGCACCCAACGGTCGCGGGCCACCAGCGCCAGCGCAGCCAGTCCGGGGCCGACGGTGAGCAGCCACGTGAGCTGGACCGGACCGAGCAGGAGCACACCGGGGCAGCGCAGCGGCGACCGGTGCTCGTCGCCGTAGGACGCGCCGTCGATGGCCCACTCGCCGACCGGGGCGCTGAGCGCGGCGACGGGGACGACGGCGGCGACGACGAGGCCGACGACGCCGAGGACCGTGGGCTCCACCTCGAGCGCAGCCAGCACGCCGGCGAGCAGCGGGACGGGAGCGAGCACCCGCCCGGTGGTGAGGGCACGCGGGTCGGCGAGCAGCGAGCACGCCAGGCCGGCGGCCCAGGTGAGCCAGAGCAGCACCGTCGCCACGGTCCGTCCGGGTCCGTCGGACCCGGCGAGCGCGTCGGCGAGCAGTTCGCCGAGGGTCGCCGGCAGGAGGAACCACCCGACGCGCCAGGCCCACACGGGCCACTCGGCGCGCTGTCGTGCGGGGACGGAGGTCGCGGTCACCCGCACAGACTTGCGCGCGCGTCGGAGCCGGGTCTAGCAACGGGGTCGTGGACGTTGGCGGGGTCGAGATCCTGGGGCTCGCGACGACCGTCGGCGGCGTGCCGTTCACCGAGGTCGAGCCGGCCGTGGAGTTCGCCCTCCGGGCTCACGAACGCTTCCCGACGGTGCCCGTCCTCCACCGGAGCGACCGCTCGCTGGTGGCGCTCGGACTGCTCGGCGTCGAGGGCGTCGGTGGGTTCGACGTGGACGACGGCCCCACGGTCGACGTCTCCCGCTTCGACCCGGTGACGGCAGGTTCGCTCGAGCGGCTGCTCGAGGTCGCACCGACGGCGCTCGACCCCCTCGACCGGGTGCTCCTCGGGGCCGGGGAGGGTGTGGCCGCCGTCCGGGTGGGCGTCCTCGGTCCGGTGACGCTGGCGCTCACGCTCCGGGCCGCAGGACTCGACCTCGACGCAGCGGTCCGGGGTGCCGTGACCGTGGTGACCGATCGGACCACCGCACTGGTGGAACGCGCCCACGGGCTCCGTCCCGGCTGTGCCGTCGTCGCCGTGCTCGTCGAGCCCGGTCTGGTCGGCTCCGTCCACCCGACCTTCCCGCTCGGACGGGACGTGGTCCGGGACCACCTGCTCGCGCCCGTGGTCGACGCCCTCGGTGCGTCGCCGGTCGGCCGTGGCCTGGTCGGGGTGCACGTGCCCGGTCGCACCGACTGGGAGGCCGTCGTCGGGACCGGGGCGTCGTTCGTGTCCCTCCCCGCCCAACCCGAGGTGGCGTCGTGGGCGCCGGCGATCGGACGGCTGGTGGCGGCCGGGGGCGTGCTGGCCTGGGGTGCGGTGCCGGTGAACCGTCCGCTGGGGCTGCAGGCCGACTCGCTGTGGCGTTCGCTCTCGGCGACCTTCGCAGCCCTGGCCGCCGAGGGGGTCGACCCCGTGGAACTCCGGCTCCGCTCGCTGGTCGGACCGGTCGACGGCCTGGAGGGCTTCGACGTCCCGGGTGCGGGGCGGGTCGTCGACCTGTGCACCGACCTGTCGTCCCGCCTGCGTCGCCAGAGCCTGGCGACACGGCTCTCCCTCGGCGCCTGAGGCTCCCGCCGATCGGCGTCACAGGCCGGCTGTAGTCTCGGCCGCGTGAGCCCGTCCCGAGCCACCCCGGGCGACCGTCGGACCCCTGCGGTCGCACCTGCAGGCCGGGACGCGGCCCCGGCGGAGCCGTCCGACGGTCCGGACGGGGAGTTGGACCCGGCGGGCCGGGTCGACTGGTTGCGGGATCTGATCCGCGGTCACGATCGGGCCTACTACGAGCTGGATGCCCCGGTGATCCCGGACGCCGACTACGACCTCCTCGTCCGCGAGCTCCGGGCGCTCGAGCGCGACCATCCGGACCTGGTGACCCCCGACTCGCCCACGCAGCGCGTCTCGGGGGCGGCCTCCACGCAGTTCGCCCCGGTCCAGCACCGGACCCGCATGATGAGCCTCGACAACGCCATGGACGGCGACGAGCTGCGGGCCTGGGGCGACCGGACCCAGCGTCGACTCGAGGAGCTCGGGCTGGACGGGGCGGTCCGCTACGTCTGCGAGCTCAAGATCGACGGGCTCGCCATGTCGCTGCGCTACGAGGGCGGCCGACTCGTCCTGGCGGCCACCCGGGGCGACGGTCGCACCGGTGAGGACGTCACGGCCAACGTGCGCCGCATCGAGGCCGTGCCCCGGGAGCTCACCGACGCGGCGCCCGACGTGCTCGAGGTCCGCGGCGAGATCTACCTGCCCCTCGAGGCGTTCGCCCGGTTGCGGTCGCAGACCGAGGAGGACAACGTCCGGGCCCTCGAGGCCGGTCGTCGACCGAAGCCGCTCCCGGCCAACCCGCGCAACGCCGGCGCCGGGTCGCTGCGTCAGAAGGACCCGGAGGTCACGGGTTCGCGTGGCCTCGCGCTCTGGGCGTACCAGCTCGGCGAGGTGGTCGGCACCGACGCGCCGCCGACCCACACGGGGGCGCTCGAGCTCCTCGCCCGGTCGGGGCTGCCGGTGAACCCCGAGACGCGGGCGTGCGCCTCGCTCGAGGAGGTCTACGAGTTCTGCGAGCACTGGGTCGTGCACCGACACGAGCTCCCCTACGAGATCGACGGTGTGGTGGTGAAGGTCGACGACCTGTCGGTCCAGGAGGCCCTCGGGGCCACCTCGAAGGCGCCGCGCTGGGCGATCGCCTACAAGCTCCCGCCGGAGGAGCGCACGACCCGCCTGCTCGACATCCAGGTCTCGATCGGCCGCACCGGCAAGGCGACGCCGTTCGCCGTCATGGAGCCCGTGTTCGTGGGCGGCTCGACCGTGTCCATGGCCACGTTGCACAACGAGGACCAGGTGCGCCTCAAGGACGTGCGCCCGGGGGACACGGTGGTCGTCCGCAAGGCGGGCGACGTGATTCCCGAGGTGGTCGGACCGGTGGTCGACCTCCGGCCCGACGGGCTCCCCGAGTGGCGGTTCCCCACGGAGTGTCCGTCGTGCGGCGGTCCGCTCGTCCGGCCCGAGGGCGAGGCGCAGCACCTCTGCCCCAGCCCGACCTGTCCGCAGAAGCGGTGGGCGGCGGTGTGCCACTTCGCCTCCCGGGGGGCCATGGACATCGAGGGGCTCGGCGAGCAGCAGGTGCAGTTGTTCATGGACCTGGGGCTCATCGACGACGTCGCCGACGTCTACTCGCTCGACTACGAGCGCATCGGCGAGCTGCGTGGCTACGGGGAGCGGGCGATCGACAACCTCCGCGCCGCCGTGGACGCGTCCCGGTCCCGACCGCTGGCCCGGTTGCTGTTCGGCCTCAACATCACGCACCTCGGTCAGGCCGGCGCCGAGACGCTCGCCGGTGCGCTCGGGAGCCTCGACGCGATCGCCTCGGCATCGCTCGAGGACCTGTCGGCGGTGGACGGCGTGGGCCCCGTGATCGCCGAGTCGGTCCACTCGTGGTTCACCGACGAGGGCAACCGTCGCGTCGTCGAGCGGTTGGTCGCCGCCGGCGTCAACACGCTCGGTCCCGAGCGGTCGGTCCTGCCCCAGACGCTCGTCGGTGCCAGCGTCGTGGTGAGCGGGACCCTGGTCGGCTACAGCCGCGAGGAGGCGGAGGCGGCCATCAAGGCCCGGGGCGGCAAGTCGCCGGGGAGCGTGTCCAAGCGGACCACGGCCCTGGTGGTCGGCGCCGATCCGGGAGCGTCCAAGGTCACCAAGGCGGAGGAGCTGGGCATCCCCGTGCTCGACCAGGTCGGCTTCGAGCAGCTCCTCGAGACGGGGGAGGTGCCGCGGTGAGCGAACCGGTCCGGGCCGTCATCTTCGACTTCGGCGGGGTGTTCATCGACTCGCCCTTCACGGCGCTCGTGGACGCCGCCGCGGCGCAGGGTCTCGACCCGGAGGTGGTGCTCGAGGTCGTCTTCGGTCCCTACGACCGCGACACCGACCACCCCTGGCACCGCCTCGAGCGCGGCGAGATCCGTCTCACCGAGGCGCGCGACGAGATCGTGCTGATCGGCGAGGAGCGCACCGGTCGGACGATCGAGCCGTTCGACCTGCTCGCGGCGCTCGCCGGCGGCGGGGTCCGTGAGGAGTTCGTGGCGTGCTGCCGGTCGCAGCGGGCCGCTGGCCGTCGGACGGGACTCCTGACCAACAACGCTGCGGAGTTCGAGGAGTTCTGGACGCCCGTGCTCCCGCTCGACGAACTGTTCGACGACGTCGTCGACTCCTCTGCGGTCGGTCTCCGCAAGCCCGATCCCCGCATCTACCACCTGGCGCTGGAGCGGCTCGGCGTGGACGCTGCGGAGACGGTCTTCGTCGACGACGCCGTGGGCAACGTGGTGGGCGCCCGCGCCGTGGGGATGCGGGCCGTGCACGTCGGCCCCCGACCGTCCGACGTCGCCGCCGCCATCGCCGAGCTCGAGGCCCACCTGTCCTGAGGTGGGTCGGTGCCGCTGGTCCACGCGGCGTCGGAGGCGGCTCAGGTCGCGTCGAAGCACCAGGAGACGGGTTCGGACTGCCCGGGTCCCTCGGACTGTCGCCACACGATGGCCAGCACGCAGTTCCGTCCGGTCAGGAGCTCGGTGACGACCTTGCCCTCACCCGGGGTGAACTCGATCCGGCCGGAGCCGACGTCGCGGCTGAGTCCGTCCTCCGGTGTGCGGATCTCGACCCCGTTGAGGATCAGGTACCCGTCGTAGCCGGTGGCCACGTCGATCCCGATCCCGGACTGGGTCAGCACCTCGGAGCCGGACGTGGGGACGAGCCGTTCCACGAAGTCGGGAGCGTTGGACGAGGTGTCGTCGTTGCCGGTCGTGGCGAGCCGCACGGTGGCGACGATGCCGCCCACCCCCACCAGCAGCAGCACCCCGATCAGGATCCGCTGGACGAGGGGCGCCTTCGGCACGACCGGGGCCCCGGGCCCACCCGGAGCGGTCCCGGTCGGCTCGGCGTCGTCTGCGGGGGCCGCGACGGGAGCGGGGTCGGGCGGGGTGCCGGGATCGTCCACGGGGTCATTGTGCTGCGGACGGGCACCCACGCGCCGGTCGGGTGGGGGATCCACCACCCGGGCGCTCCACGGTCGTAGCGTTTTGCCACTGTCGCTCGGGTTGGGGTGGTCTGCTGTCCGTGGTGTTCCCCAGCCGCCGCTCACGGCGGCCACCCCAACCGGACCGGCAGGACCCCGACGGGTCCCGCGACCCCGACGGTGACGGCGCCACCGAGGACCCGATCGAACCGATCACGGCCGTGGCCCTCGACGCCCCTGGCGTCGACGAGGAGGCCGTCGTCCCGTGGTCGATGGTCGTCGGGGACGATGCGGGCCCGGTCGTCGACGGTCGTGGCCGGCGGGAGCGGTCCCCGTGGCTCGTCACCGTGGTGGTCCTCGTCGGCACCTTCTGGGTGGCCAGCACGATCACGATCCTGGCGGTGTCGCGTCCGCTGATCGCGTCGGACCTCGGCGCCTCGGTCGAGTCGCTCGTCTGGCTGATCTCGGGTCCGACGATCGCGGTGGCGTTGACCGGCACGACCGCCGGCAAGCTCGGCGACCTCCACGGACACCGGCGCGTCTACCTCGCCGGCATGGTGGGAGCGACGGTGTTCGTCGTCCTGACCGCGACGGCGTGGTCGGGCCCGTCGCTGATCGCGTTCCGGGTGCTGGGCGCCACGATCGGTGCGGCGACGGGACCGTCGTCCCTGGCCCTGATCAACCGGATGTTCCCGCCGGAGCGACGGTCGCGGGCGCTCGGGTTCTGGTCGCTCGTCGTGGCGGCCGGCCCGGTGTTCGGTCTGGTCGTCGGCGGCCCACTGGTCGAGGCGTTCGGGTGGCGTGCGATCTTCTGGTTCCAGGCCCCGCTCCTGGCGGCCACCACCCTGTGGTCCTGGTTCGTCCTGCCCGAGACCCCCCGGCTGGCGCACGTGCACTTCGACGTGCAGGGGCAGGCGGCGCTCGCCGTGGCGCTCGCCGGGTTGCTGATCGGGATCGACCGGGCCGTGGCGTGGGGTCCGGCACACCCGTGGGTGCTGGGCTGCTGGGCCCTCGTGCCGGCGGGGCTCGTGGCGTTCGTGCGGATCGAGCGACGGGTGCCGCACCCGTTGATCCCGCTCGGGTGGTTCCGGAACCGTGACTTCTCCGTGCCGGTGGCCATCGGCTTCTTCGTCCAGTTCGGCTACATGGGCGGGTTCATCCTGGCCCCTCGACTGCTCACCGAGGTCCGGGGCCTGTCGGCCGACACCGTGGCGCTGATGATGGTGCCCCGGCCGCTCACGTTCGCCATCGCCGGTCCGCTCGCCGGCTGGACGGCGATGCGCATCTCGGCCCGGGCGACCTCGGTGTTCGGCACGATCTCCCTCACGTTGTCGCTGGTGGTGTTCGCCCTGGTGGCGGACGACCCGGCGACCGCAGCGGTGGTGCTGGCGCTCGCGCTCTCCGGTGCCGGGATCGGCGCGGCCCAGCCCCGACTCACGGCGTGCGTGGCCAACGCCGTGCCCGTCGCCGACCTGGGGATCGCCGGCGCGACCCAGCTGCTCGTGGCCCAGGTGGGCACGACGCTCGGGATGAACGTGATGGAGGCCGTCGAGGTGGTCTCGTCGTCGTCGAGCGCGACGACGGGGTCGTCGTTCTCGACCGCCTACGTCGTGGGTGCCGCCGTCAGCGCGTGCGGCGTGGGACTCTCCCTCCGGCTCCGGGAGTGAACCCGGGGCCGGGGGTCACTCCGTGATCGCCTGGATCTTCTCGGCGACCTCGGCCTGCAGGTCACCACCGCCGCCGCCGGCCTGCGCCATGGCCATGAGCTTGGTCATGTCGCCCTCGATCACCTTGATCTTGCCCGCCATGAACGCCTGCATGCCGGCCTGCTGGTTCTGGTCGACCACGATCGCCTTGAGGGTGGCGTAGTCGATCGAGATGGTGAGGTCGGCCTCGTCGAGGTGACCGAGGTCCATCTTGAGCTCGCCGCCGGAGGTGTCGAGGTGGGCCTGGACGTCGCTGTCGCCGAAGGGGACCTCGGTGGCGACGATGTTCAGCCGCACGGCGTGGGGCGGTGCGGGCACGTCGCCCTCCATCTCCTCGCGGATCTGCTTGGCAGCATCCACCCACTCCTCGGTCAGGAACTGGTACTTCGCCACTGGAGCCCTCCGTCAGCTCGACGGGTGCGGCCCCCGTCGGTCCGCACCTCTGTTGCGGACGGCACCCTAGCGGTCCGGGCCGGACCCGACGGGATCGCCCGGGGCCGAGGTGGCGATCGTGACCGGGCGGGCGCCCGCTCCTACACTCGCTGCGTCCACCGTCAGCGGTGGCGACCGACGGAGGTGGAGCGTGACCGGAGCAGCGCAGGTGATCCCGGGAGCCGAGCCGTTCTCGTCGCCGGGTGGTCCGGTCGGGGTGCTCGTGCTGCACGGGTTCACCGGCAACCCGAGCTCGGTGCGGGGTCTGGCCGAGGCGTTCGCCGCTGCCGGGCACACCGTCGAGCTGCCCCGGCTGCCGGGTCACGGGACCTCGGTGGAGGACATGCTCGACACGGGCTGGGCCGACTGGTCCGCTGTCGCCGAGGCCGCCTACGAGGACCTGGCCGGGCGGTGCGAGCGGGTGGTCGTGGCGGGGCTCTCCATGGGGGGCTCCCTCACGTGCTGGCTCGGGACGAGGCACCAGGAGATCGCCGGGCTGATCTGCGTCAACCCGGCCGTCGCGCCGACCGAGGAGATGCGGGCCGGCGTGGCGGCGCTCGTCGCCGCCGGCGAGCTGGTCATGCCCGGCATCGGCTCCGACATCGCCAAGCCCGGCGTGGTCGAGACGGCCTACGCCGACACGCCCCTCGCCCCGCTGCTGACGTTGTTCGAGGCGTCGCAGGAGGTGGTGGCGGACCTGGGGCGGATCACCTCGCCGCTGCTGTTGTTCACGAGCCCCGAGGACCACGTCGTGCCCGCGTCCGACAGCGACCTGCTGGCCGACGCCGTGTCCGGACCGGTGGAGCGCGTCGCCTGCGAGCGCAGCTACCACGTGGCCACGATGGACTTCGACGCCGAGCTCATCGAGGAGCGATCGGTCGAGTTCGTCGCCCGCGTCGCCGTCGCGGCCTCCTGAGCGGCCGCCCGGCACCGCTACCATCACCGCGTCATGGACGACTCAGGGAACCGGGCACCCGGCAGCAGGATCGGCACCGAGGAGGTGGCCAAGGTCGCGGCCCTCGCCCGCTTGCGACTGGGGGACGACGAGCTCGAGCGGTTCACCCACCAGCTCGCCGACATCCTCGACCACGCCGCCGACATCGAGGCCCTCGACCTGGACGGGGTGGAGCCGATGGCGCACCCGGTGCGGGTCGTGAACGTCCTCCGCGACGACACCCCGGGCGAGCCGCTCGACCGGGCGGAGGTGCTGGCCCAGGCCCCGGCGGCCGAGGACGGCCAGTTCCGTGTGCCACCCGTGCTGGGTGAGGCGCCGTGACGGTCGAGCGAGCGCTCGCCGACGTACCGCTCGCCTCGGCGTCGGCCACGGCGTCCGAGGTCCGCTCCGGCTCGCGCTCCGCCGCGGACGTGCTGGAGGAGCGGCTCGAGCGGATCGGTGCCGACGAGGAACGGGTCCACGCCTTCAACCTGGTGACCGCCGACGGTGCCCGGGCGCAGGCGGCTGCGGTCGACGCGCTCGTCGCCTCGGGTGACGACCCGGGTCCCCTCGCCGGGGTCCCGGTGGCGGTCAAGGACAACCTGTGCACCCGGGGGGTGGCCACCACCTGCTCCTCGCGGATCCTGGCCGGGTGGGAGCCGCCCTACGACGCCACGGTGGTGTCCCGTCTGCAGCGTGCGGGTGCCGTGCTGGTCGGCAAGACCAACCTCGACGAGTTCGCCATGGGGTCCTCGACGGAGCACTCGGCCACCGGACCGACCCGCAACCCACACGACCTGAGCAGGGTCCCCGGTGGCTCGTCGGGCGGTTCGGCCGCAGCCGTCGCCGCCGGGTTCGCCCCGCTGGCGCTCGGTTCCGACACCGGCGGCTCGATCCGCCAGCCTGCGGCGCTCTGCGGTGTGGTCGGGGTGAAGCCGACCTACGGTCTGGTGTCCCGGCTCGGGTTGGTCGCCTTCGGGTCGTCGCTCGACCAGGTCGGCCCGTTCGCCACGACCGTCGCCGACGCAGCGCTGCTGTGCGAGGTGATCGGCGGCCACGACCCGGGCGACTCCACCTCGCTCCCGCAGGAGTTCCCGTCGGTGGTCGAGCACCTCGACGACGGCGTGGACGGCCTCCGGGTCGGCCTGGTCACCGAGATGATGGGGGAGGGGATCGCCGAGGACGTGGCGGCCCGGGTCCGGGTGGCCGCCGAGGCGCTCGCCGCCGCCGGGGCGACCGTGGAGGAGGTCTCGGTGCCCGCGGTCAGCTTCGGGTTGTCGGCCTACTACCTCGTGGCCCCGGCCGAGGCGTCGTCCAACCTCGCCCGCTACGACGGCGTGCGCTACGGCGTCCGCGTCGACGCCCCCACCGCCGGGGAGATGATGGAGGCCACCCGGACCGCCGGGTTCGGCGACGAGGTGAAGCGTCGGATCATGCTCGGTACGTACGCCCTCTCCGCCGGCTACTACGACGCCTTCTACGGCAAGGCCCTCCGGGTCCGCACGCTGATCCGTGCGGACTTCGACGCCGCCTACGAGCGCTTCGACGTGCTGTTGTCGCCGACGTCGCCGACCACGGCGTTCGCCTTCGGCGACAAGACCGCGGACCCGCTGCAGATGTACCTCAACGACGTCTGCACGATCCCGACCAACCTGGCGGGCCACCCGGCGGCCTCGGTGCCCTTCGGCGTGGGTGCGGACGGGCTGCCGGTCGGCGTGCAGGTCATGGCTCCGGCGTTGGGCGAGGTCGCCATGTTCCGGGTGGCGGCCGTCCTCGAGGCGTCGGCGGGTGCGTCGTGAGCGGCGTCGACCCGGACCGCTGGGAGGTCGTGATCGGCCTGGAGGTCCACGCCGAGCTCGCCACGCGGACCAAGCTCTTCTCGTCGGCCACCGCCGAGTTCGGCGGCGAGCCGAACACCCACGTGGACCCGCTGACCCTCGGGCTGCCCGGGTCGTTGCCGGTGCTCAACGTGCAGGCCGTCGAGCTCGCCATCCGTGTGGGGCTGGCCCTGAACTGCACCGTCCAGCGGTCGGTCTTCGCCCGCAAGAACTACTTCTATCCGGACCAGCCGAAGAACTACCAGATCTCCCAGTTCGACCTGCCGATCAACGCCGACGGGTGGCTGGAGCTGCCCTCGGGGCAGGTCGTCGGGATCGAGCGGGCCCACCTGGAGGAGGACACGGGCAAGTCCACCCACGTGGGCGGCGGCGGCCGGATCCACGACGCCCAGTACTCGCTCGTGGACCTGAACCGGGCCGGGGTGCCGCTGCTCGAGATCGTCGGTCGCCCCGACCTGCGCGACGCCGAGGGCGCCCGGGCCTACGTGAGCGAACTGCGCGCCGTGCTCGTGGCCGTGGGCGCCTCCGACGGCAAGATGGAGGAGGGGTCGCTCCGGGTGGACTGCAACGTGTCGGTGCGTCCCCGCGGTGCCGAGGAGCTCGGCACCCGCTGCGAGATCAAGAACATCAACTCGTTGCGGAGCCTCGGTCGGGCGATCGACTACGAGGCGGCCCGGCAGGTCGACCTGATCACCGCGGGCGAGCGCGTCGTGCAGGAGACCCGTCACTGGAACGAGGACGACGGACGGACGCACACGCTGCGCTCCAAGGAGGAGGCGGACGACTACCGCTACTTCCCGGATCCGGACCTCGTCGAGCTCGACCCCGACCCGGAGTGGGTCGAGCGCATCCGCTCGTCGCTGCCGATGCTCCCCGCCCAGCGGCGGCACCGGCTGGCCGAGCGCAGCGGCGCCGCGGGAGACGCGGTGGCGCTGGTGGTGGAACGTGGGCTCGACGACCTCTGCCTGGCGGCGATCGACGCGGGCGCCGACCCGGCCCGGACCCTGACGCACGCCGAGCACAACCTGGCCGACGACCGGGCGCAGGAGCTCGACCCGGCGGCGTTCGCGGCGCTGGTGCGCATGGAGACCGACGGCGCGCTGACCGCCACCCAGGCCAAGACCGTGCTCGCGGAGCTGGTCGCCAGCGGTGGCGACCCGGCGGCGATCGCTGCCGAGCGGGGCTTCGAGGCCATGGACACCTCCGAGCTCGAGGGGATGGTCGACGGGATCATCGCCGCCAACCCCGACGAGTGGCAGCGCTACTGCGACGGTGACGCCAAGATCACGGGGTTCTTCGTGGGTCAGGTCATGCAGGCCACCGGCGGCAAGGCCGACGGGAAGGCCGTGACCGCCCTGCTGGCGGCGCGCCGGGGCTGAGCCCCCCCGTCGTGCTCGACCCGGGCCCCCTGGCGGTGGTCGCCGCTGCGCTGTTCCTGGGGTCCTTCCTGAACTCGCTCGTGGGGTTCGGGTTCGCGCTCGTGACGGTGCCGCTCATGGCCGTCGCCGT
>CAIQNH010000196.1 GCA_903873135.1 uncultured Actinomycetes bacterium | reverse complement strand
GGCAGCGTGGTCGGCCCACCGATCCGGTCGAACCGCGCCAGGTCCTCCTCGAACGGCTCCTCGGCGCCCGTCCGACTGTGGTGCAGCGATCGGAAGTAGGCGCTCGTGCCGTCAACCTCGCCCTCGCGGGAGCCACCGTTGTCCGACGTGAAGATGAACAGCGTGTCGTCCCACACGCCGAGCTCCTCGAGCGCGGAGCGCAGCCGACCGACGTTCTGGTCGAGGTTGTCGATCAGGGCTGCGTAGACCGCCATGTAGCGGGCGAAGAGCCGCCGGCGATCGTCGTCGAGGTCGTCCCACGCCGCGACCTCGTCACCCGGTTCGTGGTTCCGGGGTGCCAGCTCGGCGTCGGGGGGCACGACCCCGAGTTCCACCTGACGCTCGTAGCGGGCCCGTCGGAAGTGGTCCCAGCCCTCGTGGTACCGGTCGGCGTGACGTTCGATGTCCGCAGCCTTGGCCTGGAGCGGTGCGTGCACGGCGGCCTGGGCGAAGTAGAGGAGGAACGGCTTGTCGGGGTCCGAGGCCACGGACTCCCGCACCATCGAGATGGCCCGGTCGGTCAGGTCGTCGGTGACGAAGTAGCCCTCGGGGTACCGGTCGACCGGCACGGCGTGGTTGTCCTCGATCAGGCGGTGCGGGTGGTGGAAGTTCGTGAACGCGTCGAGGAACCCGTAGTAGCGGTCGAACCCTCGTTGGAGCGGCCACGACGACCGGTCACCGGCGTCGTTGACCTGGCTGTCCTTGGTCAGGTGCCACTTGCCGACCATCAGGGTCTGGTAGCCGGCGTCGCGGAGCAGCTCCGGCAGGGTCGGGGCGAGGGGCGTGAGCTCCATCGCGTAGCCCGGGAACCCCGGGTCCGAGTGGGTGACGTGGCCGACCCCGGCCCGGTGCGGCTCGAGCCCCGTCAGCAGGCTCGCCCGCGTCGGGGAGCACATCGGCGTGGCGTGGTAGTCGCGGTAGCGCAGGCCCTCCGCGGCGATCCGGTCGATGTTCGGTGTGGGGATCTCGGATCCGTAGCACCCGACGTCGGAGTAGCCGACGTCGTCGCACATGACCACGACGATGTTGGGAGCGCCTGCGGCAGGCCGACGGCGCTCGGGCCACCACGACTCCGACGTGGCGAACACCCGGCCGACGCTCCCCTCGTGCCCGGCGTACGGGTCCCTCGGGTCGCCGGTCACGGCCGCACCAGTCCCCGGCCGACCACGAGCGGCAGGTCGGCGGCGGTGAGGACCCGGTTCGGGGCGGCGACCACCTCGGGGATCGCGTGGACGATCCGACCGGCCGAGAGGGCGATGCCCCCGACGTTCCGGTCACCGAGGGTGGCCGGATCGGCGGTGTCAGCCGCCTCGACGGTGAGCGTGACGTCCGGGTCACCGTGGACGATCACCTGGTGGCAGCCCATGGACCGCTCCGGCGCGTAGGGCCAGTCCGGTGCACACTCGTCGTCGATCCGGGTCACGTGGTCGACCACGATCACCGGCTCGCCGTCCACGAGGCCTCGCACCAGGAGTCGGAACGCACCCTGCGTCCCCGCCTCGAACGTCCCGATCGGCAGCTCGATCGTCCGCTCCAGTGGTCGACGCTCGATCTGCTCGTCGACGCTGTCGAGGTCCACGCCGAGGATGTCGGCGAGGATCCGCAGGACACCGCCCCACACCATCGTCGGCACCGTCGGCCAGAGCATCGGCGGCGTGGCGTCCATCGGCGTGCCGAACCCGACCAGCTCGCGCACGGCGTGCGGTGCGTGGTACGTGGCGTAGTTGAAGGCCTCGCGGATCTCGACGCGGTCGACCGAGACGCAGGTGGCCACGAGCACCGGCGCGAGCAGGTCGGCCGTGAATCCCGGATCGATACCCGAGACCCAGCACGACGCCCCACCCTCGGCGCACGCCCCGTCGACGCGCGCCCGCAGGTCGGCCGGCGTGCTCGGTGGGTGGATGAGCGGGTAGACGGAGGTGCTGACCACGTCGGCACCGGCGAGCAGGCACGCCACGATGTCGTCCACTGCGTCGTCGGGCCGGGTGTCACCGGTGGCGGCGTACACCACGGCGTCGAGACCGTCGTCGGCGAGCACGGCGGAGGCATCCCGGGTGGCGACCACACCGGTCGGCTGCGGCAGACCCGCCAGGTCGGCGGCGTCACGGCCCTCCTTCTCGGCCGACGACACCACCACGGCGGCGAGCTCCAGGTTCGGGTCGGCCACCACGGCGCGGATCGCCGGACGGCCGACGTTCCCGGTCCCCCACACCCCGACCCGCCAGGGCCGGCCGTCGGGGTGTCGTCGGGAGGTCGTGGGTTCTGGTGGCGTCACGGGGCTCAACGTACGGCATCATCGGGGCCGTGCGCCCAGCCCGACCCGTCGACGAGCTCGCCGCCGAACTCGGCCCCGGTGCCGTCCTGCGCGCCGACCGGGACGACACCACGGGCTACGTGACTCCGGCCCGGGGCCCGACGGGCGGGCCGGTGGACGTGGTCCGACCCGCCACGACCGAGGAGGTCCGCACGGTCGTGCGCTGGGCCCGGGAACACGGCACCCGCGTGCTGGCCCAGGGTGCGAACTCCGGGCTGGTCGGTGCCTCGACCCCACCCCGGCACCCCGGGGACCTGGTGGTGCTGTCCACCGAGCGACTCCGTCGCGGCGCCGTGGTCGACCCGGTCGACCGCACGGCGGTCGTCCCGGCCGGGCTCCGACGGTCCGAGCTCGACGAGCTCGCCGCCCCGCACGGTCTGTGGTTCCCGATCGACCTCGGTGCGGACCCCTCGCTCGGCGGGATGGTGGCGACGAACACCGGCGGTGCCCGCATGCTGCGCCACGGCGACGTCCGTCGACGGACGCTCGGCGTCGAGGTCGTGCTGGCCGACGAGGCCGTGTCGGTCCTCGACACCCTCCGGACCTTCCGCAAGGACAACCGTGGGATCGACCTGACCGACGTCGTGGTCGGCTCCTCCGGGGCGCTCGGCGTGGTCACCCGGGTGGCCGTCGACCTGGCGGTGCGACCCGACGAGACGGCGTGCGCGTGGGTGCCACTGCGGCGTGCCGAGGACGCGCTCGTGCTCCTCGGCCACCTCGAACGTCGACTCGACCCGTTGCTCGCGGCCTTCGAGGTCGTCTCGGCGGCCGCCCTCGACGCCGCCGCGACGGCGGGTCACCCGCTCGACGTGGGAGGCGCCCCGTGGGCGGCGCTGGTGGAGGTGGCCGGCCCCGTCGGCAGCGGCGACGCGCTGGTCGCCGCCGCCGGGTCCGCGCCCGTGGACACCTCGGCCGCGCTGCTCCTCCCGCCGGCCCGCGCCTGGGCTCCGCGTCACTCGATCAGCGAGGGCCTCGCCCGCGCCGGCACCGTCGTCGGCCACGACGTCGCCGTGCCCCGCGCCGCCCTGCCGGCACTGGTGAGCGACACCGCCGCCGTCGTCGCGGCGGGGTGGCCCGAGGCGACCTTCGCCGACTTCGGGCACTGGGGCGACGGCGGCGTCCACCTGAACGTCGTGTTCCCCCACGGCCACCCCGTCGGCGACGACGTGGTGGACGCCGTCCACGACGCCGTGTTCGCCGTCGCCGTCGAGCAGCACGGAGGGACGTTCAGCGCCGAGCACGGCATCGGTCCCGCCAACGCGGCCTGGTGGCGTCGCACCACCCCACCCGTCGCCGTGGCGTTGCGGACGTCGCTGCGGACCGCGTGCGATCCGCTCGGGATCCTGGGCCACCCCGGGCTGCCCTGAGCCCGGACCACCGATCAGCGGGTGAGACTCCAGGCCCGCCGGATCATGGGGAACTGCAGTGGCAGGCGGAGCCACGTCGCCCAGGCCGGGACACCCACGTCGCGGCCCCGGGTGGCGTCGACCGCCATCTGGATGTTCGCCGGGTAGACCGCCACGATCGTCGCCGTGGCCAGGTAGCCGCCGATCCGTCTGGTCGAGGGCACGGCGACGAGCACCCCCGAGGCGATCTCGGCCACCCCGGACCACACGACCGCCTGCCGCGGCCACGGGAACCACCGGGGGACGATCCGCTCGAAGAACCGGGGAGCCACGAAGTGCGCCACGCCGACGGCGACCATCATGGCGGCGAACCGGAGCCGGGACCGGTCGAGCACCGGGTCGGCGTCGGGGTCGCTCACCGCAGCGCGCCAGCGGTCGAGCGGTCCGGGAGCGGGACGGGCTGCGGTGTCGCTCACGTGGGCACCGTACCGGCCCGACGCTCGGCGACCACGGCGCCCACCCGGGCGTGGCGCTCCTCGACGTCGGCGGCGTCGGCGGGGACCGGGGACCGGAGGAGCGCTCCGGCGAGCGTGGCGTCGGCCTGGGACTCGACCGACCCGAGGTGGACCACCTCGACGTGGCGGGCGAGCGTCGCCAGGTCGTCGAGCAGACGGATGACCACCGCGGGGTTGCCCGCACCGGACTGACGGAGCATGTCGTAGGCCGCCTTCACCTGCCGGTCGAACGGCACCGTCCGCTCCACCAGACGCACGGTGCCGTCCCGCCCGAGCAATCCTCCCGTCTCCGCAGGCATGGACCCCAGGCGGCACAGCGCCGCCGTGAGCCAGTCGATGCAGGTCATGCCGGTGAAGGTGTCGTTGATCGCCGGTGACAGCGCCCGCAGCCCGATCTCGACCACCTGGTACAGCGCGAACTCGACGTCCTGGACCCGGGTTCGGTTGGCTCCGATCTCGACCGCCTCGGCCACCACGCTCGTGGCCGCCCGCATGGCCGAGGGCGGGCTCACGCGAGCGATCGGCTCGCCGGCGACGATGAACTGGCCGGGGCGTCGGAGCATCTCGAGGCGGAAGTCCTCGCGCTCGGCCACTCCGAGCAGCCGGTCCAGGTCGAGCGCCTGCAGGAACCCGGCCCGATCGGCGAGCAGGTCGACCCCCTCGGCCCGGATGGCGGCACGGCACGACTCGACGGCGGGGCCGTCGTCGGTGCGTCCGACCCGGCGTCGATCCAGGTCCAGCTCGGTCACCGTCCGGTCCAGGTCGGACACGACTGCGGCCACGACCTGGGGCGCCTGGATCGTCGTCGCCACCCGGTGCACGTAGAGCACGATCACGAAGAAGCAGGCGAGCGCGAGCAGCACGCTGGTGGCGTAGGACACCTCGGGCACGCCCTCCGGACCGGCGCCCGTGCGGATCGAGGCGAGGGTGAGGGTGCAGACGACCACACCGCCGAGCAGGGTCCCCAGCGAGAACTGGGTGACCGGGTCCTCGATGAAGCGACGGATGAGTCGCGGGCCGAGCTGCGAGGTGGCGAGCGAGAAGGTGAGCACGCTCGTGGAGAACACGAGCGCGAGCGCCGTGGCCAGCGCCGCCAGGAGGCCCGAGAGCACCAGCGCGGCGTCGGCGGGCGAGCGGGCGACGAGGAACTCGGGGACGATGGTGATGCCACCCGGGTCCTCGACCAGACGATCCAGCCGGCGGCTGACGGCGAACAGTCCGACGGCCACGGCGGCGCAGGCGAAGGGGATCACCCACAGGTTCGGGCCCACCCGGTAGCCGAGCTCCCAGAACCAGACCCCCAACCGGGAGCGGCGGAACCGGCTGCCGGCGTCGGCACGGATCGTGACGGCTCGGTCGGTCACCCGCAGAGTCTGGCCCACGTGACGGCCCCGTCGACCGATCCCCCACTAGCGTCGCCCCCGTGAGTCGGACGGTCCGTTCCGGTTGGGCGACCATCGCCGTGGTCTGCACGGGAGCGCTGGCGGCTGCGTGCGTGGGCACGACCGGTGCCCAGGTGCAGGTGACCACGACGACGACCACCCCGGAGCTCACCACGACCACACCGCCGGACTGCGCCCAGATGCTCCCCCCCGAGGCCCAGGCGGCCCAGATGATCTGGGCGGTGGTCGAGTCCGCCGACCAGGCCACCGAGGTGCTCACCGAGGGGACGATCGGCGGGATCGTGCTCGACGGCGAACAGTCCTCCGACGTCGCCGACGAGATCACCGAGGCCGTGACCGACGCCCCGCTCCGGGTCGCCGTGGCCGTGGAGGAGGAGGGCGGCGGCGTGCAGCCGCTCGCCAACGCCGTCGACGGCCTCCCCGGTGCGCCGACCCAGGCCCAGGGCACCCCCGAGGAAGCCGCCACCACCATGGCGGAGCACGCGTCGCAGGTCGCCGAGCTCGGCGTCACCGTGGTCCTCGCCCCCGTCGCGGACGCCGGGTCGGGTGGCGGGATGGGTGGTCGGACCTACTCCAAGCAGGCCGCCGAGGTGACCCCGTTCATCGACGCCGTGGTGCCTGCGCTCGACGAGACGGAACTGACACCCGTCGTCAAGCACTGGCCCGGGATCGGACGGGCCGACCAGGACCCCGCCGGCGGCACGGCGACGGTGCCGTCGCTCGACGAGCTGCGCCGGGTGGACCTCCTCCCCTTCCAGGCGGCGATCGACGCCGGGGCGCCGGCCATCCTGGTGGCCAACGTGGAGGTGCCCGGCCTGACGGGCGCCGACGAGCCGGCATCGATCTCCTCGGCGGCCATCACCGGTGAGCTCCGCGGCGCGCAGGGCTTCGAGGGTCTCGTGATCGTCGACGACCTGAGCCAGCAGGCGGTCACCGACATCACGACCCAGGATCAGGCGGCCGAGCTGGCCATCGGCGCCGGCGCCGACGTGGTGATCGTCTCGGGGTCCGAGGCGGTCGCCGACACCACCCGGCGCCTGACCGACGCCATCCTGTCCAACCGCCTCGATCGCGGCCGGGTGGAGTCGGCGGTGCGGCGGGTGCTGCAGTCCAAGGGCATCACGGGACAGTGCTTCGACGAGGTCTCGGCCTACAACGCGATCCTGCGCAACAACTCGACGACGACCACGCTCGCCGACGGATCGGACGGTTCCGACGGTCCGACCAGCACGACTCGCTCCGGTTCGTCGACGACGGTCGAGGAGTCCGACGAGACCGTGCCCGAGGGAACGGACCGATCGGACGCCATCTCGACGGGACCGCCCACGACGGTCGCCCGCCGTTCCGGCAGCTCCGGCAGTTCCGGCAGTTCCGGCAGTTCCGGCAGCTCGAGGAACTCGAGCAGCTCCGGCGGGTCGAGCAGCTCGAGCGGGTCGGGGAACTCCAGCAGCTCGAGCGGCTCGAGCGGCTCCGGAAGCTCCGGCAGCTCCAGCGGATCCGGCTGAACGTCGAGTCGGCTCAGCCGTCCCCCGACGTAGCTCCCAGGCAGTTGGCGGCGGACACCACCGCCTGCAGCGACGCGGTCAGGATGCTCTGGTCCAGGCCGACACCCCAGTGGGTCCGACCGTCGGGCGAGCGCACCTCGACGTAGGCCGCCGCAGTGGCGTCGGTCCCGGCGGAGACTGCGTGCTCGGTGTAGTCCACCACCTCGAGCTCGATGCCGAGACCGTCGCCGAGCGCGTGCACGAACGCCGAGATCGGTCCACCACCCTCGCCGGTGACCGTCACCGGTGCGCCGTCGACGGTGAGCTGCGCGGTGATGGTCGAGCGCTCCGTCGAGGTGGTCGCCTCGGCCGAGCGCAGCGTGATGCCGGGGCCGTCGACCGGCTCGACCAGGTAGACGCCCTCGAAGGCGTCCCACATGACCGCCGGGGTCACCTCGGTGCCGGCGTCCTCGGCCAGGTGCTGGATCGTGCGGGAGAACTCGATCTGCAGCCGGCGAGGCAGGTCGAGGCCGAACTCGGCCTGCATCACGTAGGCCACACCACCCTTGCCCGACTGGCTGTTGACGCGGATGACAGCCTCGTAGGTGCGGCCGAGGTGGGCCGGATCGATCGGGAGGTACGGCACCTCCCACTGGCCGTAGGAGCCGTCGGACTCCGTACCGCCGCCCGAGATGGCGGCGACGCCCTTCTTGATGGCGTCCTGGTGGGACCCCGAGAACGCCGTGTAGACGAGGTCGCCCGCGTACGGGTGCCGCTCGTGGACCGGCAACCGGTTGCAGTACTCGGCCGTGCGCCGGATGGCGTCGATGTCGGAGAAGTCGAGCTCCGGGTCGACCCCCTGGGTGAACAGGTTGAGTCCGAGGGTGACGATGTCGACGTTGCCCGTGCGCTCCCCGTTGCCGAACAGGGTGCCCTCGACCCGGTCGGCGCCGGCCAGGAGGCCCAGCTCCGCAGCGGCGACCGCGGTGCCCCGGTCGTTGTGCGGGTGGAGCGAGAGGATCGCCTGGTCCCGTCGCGGCAGGTTGCGGTGCACGTACTCGATCACGTCGGCGTAGATGTTGGGCATGTACATCTCGACGGTCGCCGGGACGTTGATCACGACTCGTTCGCCGTCGCCGAGCTCGAGTGCGTCCATGACGGCGTCGCAGATCTCGACGGCGTACTCGGGCTCGGTCCCCGTGAAGGACTCGGGCGAGTACTCGTAGCGGATCCGCGTGTCCGGCAGCGTCGACTCGTACTTCCGCACGAGCCGGGCGGCGTCGGTGGCGATCTGGGTGATGCCGTCGCGATCCAGCCCGAACACCACCTCCCGCTGCAGCACCGAGGTGGAGTTGTAGAAGTGCACGATCGCCGAGTGCGCGCCGCGGAGCGCCTCGTAGGTCCGCTCGATCAGCTCGGGACGACACTGGACGAGGACCTGGATCGTCACGTCCTCCGGGACGTGACCACCCTCGATGATCTCCCGCACGAAGTCGAAGTCGGTCTGCGAGGCGGCCGGGAATCCGACCTCGATCTCCCGGAACCCCATCTGCACGAGCGTCTGGAACATGCGCATCTTGCGGACCGGGTCCATCGGGTCGATCAGGGCCTGGTTCCCGTCACGGAGGTCCACCGAGCACCAGGTCGGAGCCGCCGTCAGTCGTGCCGACGGCCAGGTGCGGTTCGCCAGCCCACCGTTCCCGTCGCCGCCGTGCTCGGGCGGGAACGGGACGAAGGGCTGGTACTTCTCGAACGGCATCGGTGCCGGGGGTGCGGGTCGTGGTTCCATGGTCGGTCCAGTCTCGTGGTCGTGGTGGGTCTCGGACGAACTCTGGGCGAAAACCGAAGAACCTCCTGCGGGGGCGCAGGAGGTTCGGCGAGCCGGCCGAGGCAGGCTCGCCTACAACAGCAGCAGGAGGGATCGGTCGAGGCTCACGGGCTCATGCTACGCCACGCCCAACGGGGCCACAACGCGACCGCGGCGTCCCTGCGGCAGGATGTGGCGGTGAGCAACCACGAATCGGCCACCGCCACGGCCACGGCAACGGGAGCCGTCGCCCCGGGCTGGCGGCCCATGTCCGACGGCGAGCGCACGGCGTTCTCGGTGCTCAGCGCCTCGACCGCCCCGGTCTGGCTCGCCATGATCCTCGCCCCGCGGTCTCGGGTCACGGCTGCGCTGGTGCGCTGGTCGACGCCGTTGTCCTTCGGTCTCGGCGCCGCCTACGTCGGCCTGCTCGGCGCGAGCGCAGTGCGCGGCGCCGCCGAGGGCGAGGGGTTCCCCCGGTTCGACGACCCCGAGGTGCTCCGGGCCGGACTGACCACACCCACGGCGTTCCTCGCCGGGTGGACCCACTACCTGGTCTTCGACCTGCTGGTCGGACGCACCATCCACGAGCACGCGCTCGAGCACGGGCGCACGGCCCGGCTCTCGCTGCTGCTGACGTGGTGGGCCGGGCCCGCCGGACTGGCGCTGCACCTGCTCGACCGGTGGCGCCGCCGGTGAACGGTCCCGCCCGGTTCGCGCCCGTGAGGTTCGGGCCGATCACCGTCGATCCGCCGGTGGTCCTCGCACCCATGGCCGGGGTCACCGACGCCCCCTTCCGTCGACTGTGCGCGTCGTTCGGCGGGGGGCTCTTCGTCAACCAGATGGTCACCGCCCGGGCCCTGCTCGAGGGCCACCGGGCGTCCTGGGACCTCACCCGGTTCCACCCCGACGAACCGGTGCGCTCCCTGCAGCTCTACGGCACCGACCCGCACCACCTCGGCGAGGCGATCAGGATGCTGGTCGACCGCGGACTCGTCGACCACGTCGACGTGAACCTGGGGTGCCCGGCCGCCAAGGTGACCCGGGCCGGTGGCGGCGCCGCGCTGCCGTACAAGCGCTCGCTGCTGCGACGGGTGCTGGAGGCCGCGACCCGAGCCGCCCGGGAGACCTCCGGCGGTCGGGTCCCGGTGACGGTGAAGTTCCGGCTGGGCATCGACGACGACCACCTGACCTACCTCGACACGGGCCGGATCGCCGCCGAGGTCGGCGTGGCCGGCGTGGCCCTCCACGCCCGGACGGCGCTCCAGCACTACGCACCGAGCGCCCGGTGGGAGTGCGTCGCCCGCCTCGTCGAGGCCGTCGAGGGCGTCCCGGTGCTGGGCAACGGCGACGTCTTCAGCGGCGGCGACGCGCGCCGGATGATCGAGTCCACCGGGTGTGCGGGCGTGGTGGTCGGTCGAGGCTGTCTGGGGAGACCGTGGCTGTTCCGCGACCTGGAGCTGGCCCTGCGCGGCGCCGACATCCCCGAGCCACCGACGCTCGGAGCGGTCGTGTCGACGGTGACCGAGCACGTCCGACTCCTGCAGGAGTGGGAGCCCCACCGCAGTCTCGCTGGGTTCCGCAAGCACCTGGCCTGGTACCTCAAGGGGTACCCGGTCGGCGGCGAGGTCCGCAGGCGAGCGGGGCTGGTGGAACGGCCCGGCGACGTCGACGAGCTGCTCGCCGGTCTCGACCCGGCCCTGACCCCGACCGTCGACCCGTCGACCGTCGTGCGGAGCCACAGCGGGGCGCTCCGCCGCGTCGCCCTCCCCGACGGCTGGCTGGACGACCCCGACGAGGACGTCGAGCTGGGAGCCGACGCCGAGGCGCTCGTCTCCGGGGGCTGAGCTCAGAACCCCGGCAGGCCCTCGGCGTAGGTCCCGGCCGTCCAGCCGGCGTCCACGGCGAAGTCGGCACCGGTGCAGCCACGTGCTGCGTCGGAGAGGAGCCACACCACCATCTCCGCGACGTCGTGGACGTCGACGTTGCGCGGCTGGCCGTGCTGGTGGAACGGGAGCCGGGGCGCCGTCTGCACGTACCGGTCCAGATCGAAGCGGTCGAGGAACGGCGTCGGCATGTCCGGGTTGCCCATGCCCGGGCACACCGTGTTGACCCGGGTCCCGTCCAGACCGAGCTCGAGCGCCGCTGCGCGCGACAGTCCCCGGAGCCCCCACTTGGTCGCGTTGTAGGTGGCGGTCGAGTTCATGCCCTCGAGCCCCCCGATGGACGACACGTTCACCACCGCACCCCCGCCCGAGGCGCGCAGGAGCGGGGCGACGGCCCGGATCCCGAGCAGCGGACCGAGCAGGTTCACCTCGAGCAGCCGACGGGCCCGATCCGGCTCGATCTGCTCCAGCGGACCCATGTCCAGCAGCGCAGCGTTGTTGACCAGGCCGTCGAGGCCACCGAGCGAGTCGGTGACGCGGCCGCACACGGCCGCCCAGTCGTGCTCCGAGGAGACGTCCAGGTGCTCGTAGGTGGCGGCGTCGCCCAGCTCGGCGGCGGTGTGTGCCCCGGACTCGTCGGCCACGTCGGCCACGACGACGACCCCGCCCAGGTCGACGATGCGTGCCGCGATCGTGCGCCCGAGCCCCTGGGCCGCTCCGGTCACCAGGATCCGTCGATCGGTCAGTGCCGTCGGTTCGCTCACGTCCACCCCGTCCCCGCACCTCGGTGCACCAGGCCACCGGGCGGTCCCCGACGGCGTTCGGAGATCGAATGTTGCCACGCGGCCGCGCTCTGCGAGACTCCCGAGGTGGACCTGCCCGCCGGCTTCAGCGCCCACGTGGCCAACATCGGCATCAAGGACGCGACCGACGACTTCGTGGTCGTCGCCGCCGACCGACCGGTGCCCGCGGCTGCGGTGTTCACCCGCTCCCGGTTCGCCGGCCCGAGCGTCGAGCTCTCCCGGGCCCACGCCGCCGACGGCACCCTCCAGGCCGTCGTGGTGGTGTCGAAGAACGCGAACGTCGCCACCGGGGAGCAGGGCCGGTCCGACGCCACCGAACTGGTCGCCGGGGTCGCCGGATCGCTGGGGTGTCGCCCCGAGGACGTCCTGGTCGCCTCCACCGGGGTGATCGGACGCCCGTACCCCATGGACCGGATCCGCTCGCACCTGGCGGCGATGCCCGCCCCGACGGGGGACGTGACGCTGGACCGTGTCGCCGAGGCGATCACGACCACCGACACCCACCCCAAGACCGCCGGGGCGCGCCTGAGGACGCTCGACGGCGGCGAGGCCACCGTCGTCGGCGTGGCGAAGGGCGTCGGCATGATCGAACCCGACATGGCGACCATGCTGGCGTTCGTCCTGACCGACGCCGAGGTCGACGCCGCCACGCTCGACACCGAGTTCCGCTGGGTGGTGGACCGCACGTTCAACAGCCTCAGCGTCGACACCGACACCTCGACCTCCGACACCGCAGCCGTGCTGGCCGGGGGGGCCGCGGGGCCGGTCGACCCTGCGGACCTCCGTCGGGCCATGCTCGAGGTCTGCACCGACCTGACCCGCCAGCTCGCCGCCGACGGCGAGGGCGCCGAGACCCTGCTCGTGGTCACCGTCGACGGGGCCCGCGACGACGAGCAGGCCCGCCGGGTCGCCAAGTCGATCGTCAACTCGCCGCTGGTCAAGACCGCCGTCCACGGAGCCGACCCCAACTGGGGCCGGGTCGCCATGGCGGTCGGCAAGGCCGACGACGTCGACGACGTCCACCCGGACCGGGTGCGCATCACCTTCGGCGACACCGAGGTCTACCCGACGCTGCTCGACGACGCGGCGCTGGCCGGCCTGGAGTCGTACCTCCGGCTCGACGAGGTGCGGATCGGTGTCGAGCTGGGGGTGGGGAGCGGCGCCTGGACCGTCTACGGCTGCGATCTGACCGACGGCTACGTCCGCATCAACGCGGACTACACCACCTGAGCGCCGACGGTCGTCGCGGTGACAGGATGTCGGACGTGAGCAGGTTCAGCGTCGAGGAGCTCGAGTCCGCGTTCGCGGCGTACCAGGAGGCCGCCTCGGTGGCCGGCGCCACCGGCGACTGGAACCAGTGGGCCGACCTGTTCACCGAGGACGCCACCTACGTCGAGCACCTCTACGGCGTGTTCGAGGGCCGCGAGGCGATCCGGGCGTGGATCACCTCGACCATGTCGGCGTGGCCGAACTCGGCGTTCACGTCGTTCCCGTGCGAGTGGCACGTGGTCGACGCCGAGCGGGGCTGGGTCGTCACCAAGGTCTGGAACCGACTCGAGGACCCGGGGGACGGTTCGGTCTTCGAGCAGTACAACCTGACGATCCTCCACTACGCCGGCAGCGGTCGCTGGTCCCACGAGGAGGACATCTACAACCCCGAACACTTCGCGACCGTCGTGAAGGACTGGATCGACCGTCGACGCTCCCTCGGGCGCGCCGACGGCGAGTGAGCGATCCGAGGCGATCGTGGAGAAGCTCGTCCACCTGATCCGGGCCCGCTCCGACGCCGACCGGGTGGAGCTGCGCGACCGGATCGTCGACGAGGTGGTCCCCGACCTGCGCCGCGAGGGCGCCGTCGACCTGACGCTCCACGTGGCCGACGACCGGGTGGGGATCCCCGGCCCGATGCCGGAGCCAGCGGGTG
>CAIQNH010000195.1 GCA_903873135.1 uncultured Actinomycetes bacterium | reverse complement strand
GCCGGGGCTGAGCCCCCCCGTCGTGCTCGACCCGGGCCCCCTGGCGGTGGTCGCCGCTGCGCTGTTCCTGGGGTCCTTCCTGAACTCGCTCGTGGGGTTCGGGTTCGCGCTCGTGACGGTGCCGCTCATGGCCGTCGCCGTCGGTCCGGCCGAGGCGGTGGTGCTCAGCGCCGTGTTCGGCCTCCTCTCCAATGGCGGGGTCGCCCTGCGGCACCGGGCGGACGCGGACGTGCCGGTCGTCCGCCGACTCACGATCGCCTCGCTGCCGGGCATGGCCGTGGGACTGCTCGTCCTGACGGTGGTGCCGGCGTCGGCCCTGCAGGTGGGGATCTCGGTGGCCGTGCTGGTGTCGGTGGTCGTGCTCGCCCGGGGGTGGGTGATCGAGGACCCGCACCCGGCGGTCGACCTCGGCGCCGGATTCGTCAGCGGTGTGCTCAACACCTCCGTCGGAGTCAGTGGTCCGCCCGTGATCATGGACCTGCACGGCCGCGGCCTGGGCAAGGGGCCGTTCCGGGCGAGCCTCACGGGCTACTTCGCGCTCGCCGGGGTGGTGGCGCTGGTGCTCTTCGCCCTGGCCGGTCGGCTCGTGCCCCAACTCGTCGCGTCGGCTGCGCTGGCGCTGCCGGCGTGGCCGCTCGGCAGCCTCCTCGGTGGTGCCGTCCACCGCCGGTTCCCCGAGGAACGATTCCGCTCCCTGGTGCTGGGACTCCTGGTGCTGACCGCGCTCGCCACCCTGGTGGCGGGTACCGGCGTGCTCGGTCGGGCCTGACGGTCCCGCCGCGGCGGGCGGTGCCTACCATGGCGCCGTGCGTCGAGCCCACCTGCTCCGTCGCCCGGGTTCGGGCCGCTCGGCCGGGTTCCGTTGGGTTCCGCTGGTCGTGGCCGGCCTGGTGTGCGCGGGTCTGCTGGCCGCGTGCGCCCGCGAGAGCGGCACCGTCGTGGTCGAGGGTGACGGGTCGGCCGAGCCGGCGGGTCCGCTGCCCACCGCCCCGCCCCGTCCCGACGGCGACGTCGGGACCGCCCGTCCGCAGACGGCGACGGGGTCGTCCGGCCCGGTCGACGTGGCCGAGCTGGTGGCCCGCATCGACGGACTCGTCACCGAGGACGACCTCTGCACCCTGCTCACCGGTTCCGCGCTGGCCGACGTCACCGGAGCCGACCTGGACCTGACCAGCCTGCTGCAGGACTCCTCCGGGTTCACGGGTCTGTTCAGCTCGCTCGGTCGGCTGTTCGGTCACATGGTCGACATCGCGCCGTCGCAGGCGGTGCGCTCCGACCTGGAGACCATGCGCGGCGTGTGGCAGGGCGTGGCGACGCTCGATCCGCGCGCCCCGGACGCTGCGGACCGGGCCGGCGCCCCTGATCGCCGACCCGGCGGTGCAGCGGGCCCAGGCGAACCTCGGGGTCTGGGTCCAGTCGACCTGCACCCGGTAGCGAGGTCAGCCGGCGCCGGCGGCGGCGGGGGTGCCGGCGCCGTGGTGCTGCCAGGCGTCGCTGCGGTAGCGGAGGCCGAGGATCACCACCCGGCTCGCCATGAACAGGGTGACGGCCACCCAGACCCCCCACAGGCCCGTGCCGGCGGCGAGCGTGGCGGCCCCGGCGGCCAGGAGCACGGCGAGCGAACCGACCATGGCGCCGGCCAGGAAGCGCTGGTCCCCGGCCCCCACCAGGATCCCGTCGAGCGCGAACGCCGCACCGCTGACGGGTTGGGTCGCCCCCACCCACCACAGCGAGGCCACGACGAGCGGCACGACGGCGGCGTCGTCGGTGAAGAGACCGGCGATGGGTGCGGCCAGGACCACCGTGGCCAGGCCGACGACCACTCCGCCCCCGGTGCTCCACCCGAGGATCCGGTCGCCCGTGCGCCGGGCGCCGCTCCGGTCCGCCGCACCGAGCGCCCGACCGACGAGGCTCTGCGCCGCGGCCTCCAGCGCGTCGAGGAGGTAGGCCATCGTCGTCCACCACTGGAACGCGACCTGGTACGCCGCCAGGGCCACGGCGCCCCGCCGGGCCGCGAGGACCGTGGTGGCGGTGAGGGCGGCACGGAGCGCGACGGTGCGCACGAACAGGTCACGCCCCACCACGGCCAGGGAGGTGATCTCCGCCCGCCGCGGCCGGAGTCCCACCTGCTGGGGCAGGGTCCTGCGGACGACGGCACCCACCAGGGCGACCGCACCGAGCCACTGCGCCACCACGGTGCCCGCTGCGGAACCGGCGATGCCCCAGCCGAGGCCGAAGACGAACCACACCTCGAGGAGCAGGTTCACCACGTTGGCGGAGATCACCACCACCATCGGCGTGCGGGCGTCGAGGTGGCCTCGGAGCGCACCCGTCGACGCCATCGTGAGCAGGAGCGCCGGGAGTCCGAGCAGGCTGATGCGCAGGTAGGTCGTCGCGTCCTCGGCGACGGCGGCTCCCGCGCCGAAGAGCTCGACGACCGGACGTCCGAACACCACGAGGAGGGGGGTGGCCACCGCGGCGCAGGCGACCGCCAGCCACAGCGCCTGGACCGACAGCGTGGCGGCACCCTCGTGGTCACCGGCTCCGATCCGTCTGGCGACGGTGGCCGCCGTGCCGAAGGTCAGGAAGACGCAGGCGCCGACGACGAACAGCAGCACGCTGCTCGCGACCGCGAGACCGGCGAGCGCGTCGGTGCCGAGACGGCCGACGATCGCCGTGTCGACGAGCAGGTAGATCGGCTCGGCGGCGAAGGTGACGAGCGCCGGGCCGGCGATGGACCAGATGCTGCGGTCGAGGGAGCGTCGCTCCGCACGGTCGCCGGCACCCACGTCGTGCTCAGACCGGCAGCCACACGAGCGAGAACATCTGGACCGAGACGTTGGTCTTCTTGAGTCGGATCTCGGTGGTCTCGACCTCCGTGGCGACGGCAGACCACTCGTCGTCGATGGCGACGATCGCCTCGGCGAGCTCGGCCTCGGCGGCGGCCAGGTCGTCGCTCTTGGCGGCGACCTGCGCCGCGGCCGTCTCGGCCCGCTGCTGGGCCTTGTTGATCCGCTCGCGACCCGACATGGCCTTGCGGGCCGCCGAGGCCAGACCGCGTGTCCGGCTCCCACCACCGAGGAGTCCACCGAGCAGGGTGCCGCCCAGTCCGGTCAGCTCGGTGCCCTTGGCGTCGCTCGCCGCCTGTCGGGCGCCCTCGGCGCGCTGCTCGGCGGTGTCGACGGCCTGGCGGAGCCGGTCCACCTTGGTGGCGAGCCGGGCCCGGATCTTCTCGGCCTCGGCGTCCGCGGCCACCTGGGCCGCCTCGTCGCACCGGGCTGCGAACTCCTCGTCGGTCTCGCCCGGTCGTCCCCACAGCTTGAGGCGACGGTTCACCGGGACGGTCAGGACCTGGTCGCGCACCAGCACGTCCTTCAACTGCGACGACAGCTGCGTGTAGAAGGTCTTGGTGTCGATCCGGGCCCGGCACGGCAGGTAGCGGGCCCCGGCCGGCGGTTCGGTCCGGAGGTCCCGGTCGTCGTGGTCGACGGCGACGGCGGCTCCGGCGTCGGTGAGGTCCGACAGGGGGGTGAGGACCGCCTCCCACTCCTGGTCGAGGTGGGTGCCGCTCTTGGTGTCGTCGAAGGTGAGCTGGACCCTGATGGCGATGCCGGCCTGGAAGGTCGTCGAGGTGGGGGAGCCGCCGACCTCGGCGAGCCACGGCGCCGCCGGGTCGATCCAGCGGACGGGCACGCCGTCGGCGACCGTCGGGGGTGTCACGGTCGTCTCCCCGTCGACGACGGAACCGCTCGGTGCGTCCACCCCGGGTGGTGCGTCGACCCCGGGTGGCGGGTCCACGCCCGGGGCAGCGTCGACCCCGGGTGCCGCCTCGGTCGGTGCGCCCTCGGTCGGTGCGCCCTCGGTCGGTGCGGCCTCGGTCGCGGCGGCCGGTGGCGCCGCGGCCGGCGCCGCAGCCACCGCCGCCGGCACCTCGTCGCGCCCCGGGAGCTGGGCGAGCTGCGGTCCGGTCACGGGTCCGCGCAGGTACGACATGGCCCACCGACTCGTGAAGCGCCGGGGGCCACCACCCTTGGTCTGGTGGATGAAGAACTGGCGCTTGGCGAGCTCCGTGATCGACCGGTCCAGCTCGCCCACGTCGACGGTGCCGGCGGCCGAGGACATGCCCTCGAGCAGCCGGGCCTTGTCGCGCTCGGTCTGGAGCCGACCCACCAGCCACGTGCCGGCGTTCGACATGGACTTGTAGTCCAGGTCCACGGGGTTCTGCGTCGCCAGCACCATCCCGAGGCCGAAGGCCCGGGCCTGCTTGAGGATGGTCAGGATCGGCTGCTTGGTGGCGGGCTCGGCGGTCGGCGGCACGTAGCCGGCCACCTCGTCGACGTACAGGAGCGCTCGCAGCTGGTCGGTGCCCGGTTGGGCCCGGAACCAGCGGATCACGGCGCCGAGGATGCGGCTGACGGCCAGCTGGCGCTCGGCGTCCGACAGGTGGGAGAGCGTCACGACCGACAGTCGGGGTCGTCCGTCCGGGGTCCGCAGCAACCGGTCCACGTCGAGCGGCGCCCCGGCCGTCCACGGTGCGAACCCGGGTGAGGCCAGGAGGCCGTTGAGGGCCACGGCCAGGGCGGTGCGCTGCTTGGGCGGGATGACCGTGTCGAGCTCCATCACGCCGAGGGTCCGCATGGGCGGCTGCTGGATCCGGGCCACGAGCGTCGGCAGGTCCATCGGCTCGCCGGCGAGCCACGCCGAGTGGACGAGGTTCGACACCAACAGGTGCTCGGGGCTGGCGAGCGGATCGCCCGTGATGCCGACGAGCCCGAGGAGTCCGGCCGTCACGGCCTGCACCTCGGCGTTGGTGGCCTCGGCGTCCTCGCCCGCTCCGCTGGGTGCGGTGAGGGTGCCGACGATGTTGATCGGGGTGGCCGAGGTCGATCCGGGCGTGTAGACGCCCATGGCGACCCCGGAGCGGAGGGCGGCGACCTGCTCCTCGCCGAGGTCCCACTCGGCGAGACCGTCGCGCCACGTGGTGGCCACCTCGGCGGGGTCCGAGCCCTCCGGGACCCACGGTGCGAAGTCCGCTGCGGCCAGCGACGGGAAGGTCAGCAACAGGTTGGTGAGGTCGCCCTTGGGGTCGATCGCCAGGACGGGGACACCGGCGGCGAGCGTCTCCTCGATCAGCGTCACGGCCAGGCCGGTCTTGCCCGAGCCGGTCATGCCGACGATGACCCCGTGGGTGCACAGGTCGCTCGGATCGACCACCACGGGCTCGCCGTTGCGGCCACCGCCCTCGTCGAGGCGCTCGCCGATCCGCAGTCCAGTCCGCTCAGCCACTCCAGCTCCGTTCGTGCAGGGGGTGCCGGCTCGCCCGACCGACCCCCGTCGGTCACGACCGAGAGGATGGCACAGGCGCTCGGGGTCCGGCGCGTGTGGCATCATCTCGCCGCGCCCGGACGGTCCGGGCCGATCAACCCGGAGGGAACCATGGGTATCGACGACATCGCCGGCAAGGCGAAGGACCTGGTCAACGAGCACGCCGACACCGTCAAGGACGCGGTCGACAAGGGTGCCGAGGCCATCAAGGACAAGACCCCGGACCAGGTCGACGACGTGGTCGACAAGGTCGCCGACACGATCAAGGGTGCGGTGGACGGCGTCACCGACAAGTGACGACCGGTCCGTCACGGACCTCCTGAGCGGACCCGCACGTCGGCTGTCGTGCGGGTCCGCTCGCGCCCGGGCCCGGGTGCCGGGGGCGGGAGCCCCGGGCCGACCGGCCGGTAGGGTGTCGCCATGTCCGACGCCGAAGACCTGAAGATCCGCTCGCACGACGTCACCGACTTCCCCAACCGGGCCCCGGCCCGGGCCATGCTCCGGGCGGTCGGGATGACCGACGACGACTGGGACAAGCCGCAGATCGGCGTCGTGTCATCGTGGAACGAGGTCACCCCCTGCAACATGCCGCTGGACCGGCTCGCCAAGCGGTCCAAGGACGGGGTGCGGGCCGCCGGTGGGTTCCCCGTCGAGTTCTGCACCATCGCCGTGTCCGACGGGATCTCCATGGGTCACGAGGGGATGCGGGCCTCGCTCGTCTCCCGCGAGGTCATCGCCGACTCGGTCGAGACCGTCATGCACGCCGAGCGCTTCGACGGCATGGTCACCTTCGCCGGCTGCGACAAGTCGCTCCCCGGCATGATGATGGCGGCGGTCCGCCTCAACGTCCCGTCGGTGTTCCTCTACGGGGGGTCCAAGCTGCCGGGCAACCTCGACGGCGTGGTCCTCGACATCGTGAGCGTGTTCGAGGCCGTCGGGGCGCACGCGACCGGCGCCATCGACGACGACCAGCTGCTCGCGATCGAGTCCAACGCCTGCCCGACGATCGGCTCGTGTGCCGGGATGTTCACGGCGAACACGCTGGCGTCGGTGGGCGAGGCGATCGGACTGTCGCTCCCGGGCTCGGCCTCGGCCCCTGCCGTGGACCGGCGGCGTGACGACTACGCCTACGCCTCGGGCACGGCGGTGGTGAACCTGCTGCGACAGGGGATCCGGCCGCGGGACATCGTGACCAAGGGCGCGCTCGAGAACGCGATCGCCGTGGTCATGGCGCTCGGCGGCTCCACCAACGCGGTGCTGCACCTGCTGGCGATCGCCCACGAGGCGCAGGTCGACCTGGAGCTCGAGGACTTCAACCGGGTGGCCGCCCGCGTACCGCACATCGCCGACACCAAGCCCAACGGCCGCTACCACATGCTCGACGTCGACCGGGTGGGGGGCGTCCCCGTGGTCATGGCCGCGCTGCTCGAGGCGGGACTGATCCACGGCGACGAGATCACCGTCACCGGTCGGACCGTGGCCGAGAACCTGGCCATGATCGACCCGCCGGGACCCGACGGCGACGTGATCCACCCGCTCTCGGCCCCGATCCACGAGATCGGCGGCATCGCGGTGCTGCGGGGTTCGCTCGCCCCGAACGGTGCCGTCGTCAAGGTGGCGGGCATCGACTTCGACCACTTCGAGGGCCGGGCCCGGGTGTTCGACGGCGAGGACGCGGCCATGGAGGCGGTGCTCGGCGGACGCATCGAGCCGGGCGACGTCGTGGTGATCCGCTACGAGGGTCCCAAGGGAGGTCCGGGGATGCGCGAGATGCTCGCCATCACCTCGGCCATCAAGGGCGCCGGCCGCGGCGACGACACCGCGCTGATCACGGACGGCCGGTTCTCGGGTGGGACCCGCGGGTTCTGCGTCGGCCACGTCGCGCCCGAGGCGGTCGACGGCGGTCCGATCGCGCTCGTGGCCGAGGGTGACACCATCCGGGTCGACGTGGCCAACCACACGATCGACCTGCTGGTCGACGAGGCCACCCTCGAGGCCCGTCGGGCCGACTGGAAGCTCCCCGAGCCCCGCTACACCACCGGCGTCCTCGCCAAGTACGCGGCGCTCGCACAGGGTGCCGAGGTCGGAGCGATCACCCGGCCGTGACGGACGGTCCGGTCCCGGGAGCACCTGCGCTGTGCGCCCGGGGGCTGAGCAAGCGGTTCGGCCCGCGGGTCGCCGTCGACCGGCTCGACGTCGACGTGCCCGTGGGCAGCTTCTGCGGACTCGTCGGACCCAACGGCTCGGGCAAGACCACCACGCTGCGCATGGCCGCCGGCCTGCAGCGGCCGGACGACGGTCGCGTGTGGATCGCCGGGCACGACACCTGGGAGGAACCGGGGCGGGTCAAGGCGCTGCTCGGGGTCGTGCCCGACCCGATGCACCTGTTCGACCGGTTGACGGCCCGGGAGCTGCTCGGGCACTTCGGCGAGCTCCGGGGACTCGACCCCGTCGACGTCCGCCGTCGCGGTGACGAGCTCCTCGGGGTCCTCGGTCTCGAGGAGGCGGCCGGTTCGCTGATCGGCGGCTACAGCCACGGGATGCGCAAGAAGACCGCGCTCGCCGCCGCGCTCCTGCACCGTCCTGCGGTGCTGCTCCTCGACGAACCCTTCGAGGGGGTGGACCCGGTGGCCGCGGTCACGGTCCGGGAGCTGCTCGGTCGCTTCTGCGCAGGCGGCGGCACGGTGGTCTTCTCGAGCCACGTGATGGACATGGTCGAGCGGTCCTGCGACCACGTGGTCGTGGTGAGCGACGGGCGGGTGCTGGCCGCCGGACCCATCGACACGGTCCGTGGCGGCACGTCGCTCGAGCAGGCGTTCATCGGCATGGTCGGGTCGGGTGCGTCGGGTGCCGGCGAGCTCGGCTGGCTCGACGCGGCTCCCGGGATCCCTCCGCCCGGGGGGAGCACGTGAGCGACCCCGACGGTCGGCACGGCTGGCCCGTCGTCCGAGGGATCGTCCGGCTCAAGTGGAACCTGCTCCGCAACGGGCTGCGGGGCAGCACCCAGCTGCGGCTGCAGACGGTCCTCTCGGTCGTCTTCTCGGCCGTCGCCGGCGTGGTCGCGTTCGCCCTGCTGGTCGGACTCGGGAGGTCGTTCTCCAGCGCAGGTGCCGCAGTGGTGGTCGTGCTGCCGGTGGTCGTGGTCGCGACGGCGTTCCTGGCTGCGGCATCGGGGGTGGAGTCCACGGTGGACGTCCGGATGATCGCCTCGCTCCCGCTGTCGCCCTCGACGGTCTCCACCGGCGTCCTGGTGGGTGCGCTCGTCGGCCCGCCGGCGCTGCTCGGCGCCGCCTCCGGGTTCGGTCTCGCGGTGGGCTACGGCGGCGGCGGGCCCGTGTCGTGGCTCGTGCTCGCCCTGGTCGTTGCGGCGTGGTGGGCGACGCTGGTCCTGGTGAGCCGGACCGCTGCGGACGCCGTGGGGGCCCTGGCCACGGGACGTTGGCGGCAGGTCGCCCAGTTCGTCTCGGCGTTCGCGGCGATCGGACTCTGGCTCGTGCTGCAGGTCGGCTCGCAGGTGGTCCGAGGCTGGAACGGCGGGAGGTGGATGGACGTCGCCGACGTGGCGGCCTGGACGCCGCCCGGTCAGCTCGGTCGGGCCCTCGACGCGGTGGCCGAGCGACCGGCCGCTGCGCTGTTGCACCTGAGCGCGGCGGTGGTGTGGCTCCCGCTGCTGTGGTGGGCGCACCAGTCGGTGACGGCTCGGCTCGCCACGACCGCCCCCCGGGACGGAGGCAACCGCCGGTCGTCGCGGACGTCCACGGGCGTGCGCACGGGCGCCCTCCGCTGGTTGCCGGCGGGTCCGGTCGGGACGCTCGCCGCCCGGACGCTGCGGACCAAGTTCCGGACCCCGCGCGAGGCGGTCAACACCATCGTGGCCCTGCTCCTCGGGGTCGGCGCGCTCGGGGCGCTGCCGTTCATCGCCTCCACCGACGGACTCGTGGCGATCGACGACGGGCGGCTGGTGCTCACCGCAGGCCTCCTCCACTTCGCCGTCCTGTTCGAGGGCAACAACGCCTACGGCTACGACGGACCACCCCTGTGGTCCGAGGTGGCCGCCGGTGCCGACGGTCGGGCGCTGTCACGGTCCAAGGCGCTCGCCTCCGTCTCGGTCATCACTCCGGCTGCGCTGGTGCTCGTGGTCCTGCTCGCTGCGGTCTCGGGCGGATGGGCGTGGCTGCCGGCGGGGCTGCTGCTCGTCCTGGGCTCGATCCTGCTCGCCACCGCCGCCTCGGTGCTGAGCGCGGCGATCGCCCCGTTCTCCCTGCCGGACAGCCCCAACCCGCTCGCCGCCGGTGACGCCGGGCAGGGGTGCCTGGCCGGATCGGTGCTGACCGCGGGCATGGTGGTGCTCACCCTGATCTCGCTCCCCGTGGCGCTGGCCGTGTTCTGGGCTGCGTCCCGGGGGCCGGGCCCGACGGCGGCGGTGGCGGTGGCCGCACCGCTCCTCGGTGGTGGGCTGCTCGTCGCCGCCCTGGTGGGTGCCGACCGGCTGCTGCGCGGTCGGGAGCCCGAGCTCGTCGCCAAGGTCACCCCGGCGCGCTGAACCCGTCCGGGGTGGCCGACCCGGCGGCGCCGGACTCGGCGGACCAGTCGCTCCGTCCGTCCCGCACCCCGGTCGAGGACACCTCGGCGAGGTGCGCCGGGAGGGACAGCAGGTGCACCCGGACGCCGTCCACCCGGACCTCCGGTGCCGCCGAGCCGGCGCGACCGGCCACGGCCACCAGCGGGAGGCGCCCGAGGGCTCCGTCGCGCTCGTCGGCCCCGCCGCCGTACCAGGCCGGGTCGAGCACCTGCGCCCACTTGTCCGCACCGAGGACCACCACGTCGTACCCGGTGGCGATGTCGGCCACGAGCCGGTGGGGCGTCGTGGTGACCCGCAGGCGGGACCGTCCACCCAGGGCGGCAGCGAGACGAGCGGCGCGCTCGGCGACCGTCGCCGCCAGGTGCGGCTTGCCGAGCGGGTCCTCCGACAAACACAGGTCCACCCGGGACAGGCCGAGCTCTGCGATCGCCGCCTCGGCGAGGCCCACGTGGGCGATCGTCAGCGGGTCGAACGAGCCGGGGTAGACCGCGGTGCGCACCGGCGCAGTCTCGCAGGCGCGAGGATCTCGGGTCGTGGGGACCGCAGGAGCAGCCGAGGAGCTCGTGGACGTGCTCGACGCGTCGGGTGCCGTGGTCGGGACCGTGACCCGTGCGGAGATGCGCCGTCGTCGCCTCCGGCACCGGTGCACGTTCGTGATCGTGCGTTCCTCCGACGGCGGGGTGCTCGTCCACCGTCGAGCCGAGGACAAGGACCTCTGGCCCGGCGCCTGGGACCTGGCCGTCGGTGGCGTGGTGGGTGCGGGTGAGGACTGGGAGCGGGCCGCCGAGCGCGAGCTCGCCGAGGAGGTCGGGGTCGCCGACGTGGGGCTCGAGCTGCTGGGCGAGGGCTCCTACACCGACGCCGCCGTCGACGAGGTGGCCCGCATCTGGACCGTCACCTGGGACGGACCGGTCCGATTCGACGACGGCGAGGTGGTCGAGGCCCTCGTGGTGGACCGGGCCGAGCTGGCCGTCCGACTGGACCGGGACGTCTTCGTCCCGGACTCGGTGGCGCTGTGCCTGCCCTACCTCGACCTCCCGGCCGGACCCGGGGTCTGAGCCCTCGCGTCCGGTCGCTGGTTGGCACCTGCGGGGTCGTGCTGGCAGACTGACGGCGATGCGCAACGTCGACATCCACCTCGTAGTGCGCTGAGGCGCACCACCGGATCCAGACCGCGCGTGCGCCCGACGACCTCCCGACCGGGGGGTCGTCACGGTTTTCGGCCCGCACGGAGCCGAGGGGCCGTGGGCGGGCGGGACCTGGTGACCGGGCCGGGGCGCCGACGGCGAACCGCACACTGAACAGACCAGACCAGGCGATCGACCAGGACGACACAGCATGCAGACCAACGGAGGATCCGCACTCATCAAGGCGCTCGAGCTCGAGGGCGTCGAGGTGATCTTCGGGCTGCCCGGTGGGGCCATCCTGCCCGTGTACGACCCGATCATCGACAGCCCGATCCGCCACATCCTCGTGCGTCACGAGCAGGGTGCCGGCCACATGGCCGAGGGCTTCGCCCACGCGACCGGCCGGCCGGGTGTGGCCATGGTGACCTCGGGGCCGGCGGCCACGAACATCGTCACCCCGCTCTGCGACGCCTACATGGACTCGGTCCCCATGGTGGTCATCACCGGACAGGTCCCGACGCCGGCGATCGGCACCGACGCGTTCCAGGAGTGCGACACCGTCGGCATCACCCGGTCGGTCACCAAGCACAACGAGCTGGTCACCCGGGCCGAGGACATCCCGCTCGTGATCCGTCAGGCGTTCCACATCGCCACCACCGGACGACCCGGGCCGGTGCTCGTCGACATCCCCAAGGACATCGTCGATCCGGTCAACCCCCGCTCCGCCCTCGACTGGTACTGGCCGACCGACGACGAGGTGGCCTCCAGCCTGCCGGGCTACCGACCGACGACCCGGGGGCACGCCCGGAAGATCCGCGAGGCCGCCGAGCTGATCCTGGCGTCGCGCCGACCCGTCCTCTACGCCGGCGGTGGGATCCTGAAGGCCCGCGCCGCCGAGGCCCTGCGGGAGCTCGCCGAGCTGACCGGGATCCCCGTGGTCACCACGCTCATGGCCCGGGGCGCCTTCCCCGACGACCACCCGCTCTGCCTCGGCATGCCCGGCATGCACGGCAACTACACGGCCGTCACGGCCATGCAGGAGGCCGACCTGCTGGTCGCCCTGGGCAGTCGCTTCGACGACCGGGTCACCGGCAAGGTCGACGCGTTCGCCCCGGGGGCGAAGGTGGTGCACGTCGACGTGGACCCGGCCGAGCTGGGCAAGGTCCGCCGGCCGGACGTGCCGATCGTCGGCGACTGCCGGCTGGTCATCGAGGAGCTCGTCACCGCGGTCCGGGACCTCTCGGGCGGCGACGTGGCCGCCGCCCAGCCCGACCGCACCGAGTGGCGGTCGATGATCTCGGGCTGGCAGGAGACGTTCCCGCTGGTCTACGAGCAGTCGGCGGAGGGTGACCTCCTCAAGCCCCAGTACGTGCTGGAGCAGCTCCGTGACCGCGCCCCGGAGGACTGCATCGTCGCCTCGGGCGTGGGGCAGCACCAGATGTGGACGTCGCAGTACTGGCGGTTCAACCACCCGTACACCTGGGTGAACTCCGGTGGCCTGGGCACGATGGGCTTCTCGGTGCCGGCGGCGATCGGCGCCAAGGTCGGTCGACCGGACCGCATGGTGTGGGCCGTCGACGGCGACGGCTGCTTCCAGATGACGGCCCAGGAGCTGGTCACGGCAGCCACCGAGCGCATCCCGGTCAAGGTGGCGATCCTCAACAACGCCTACCTGGGCATGGTGCGCCAGTGGCAGGAGATGTTCTACGACGAGCGCTACTCCGAGGTGTACCTCTCGCCGGACCTGCCCGACTACGTGAAGTGGTCCGAGGCCATGGGCTGCGTGGCGATGCGGGTCGAGTCGCCCGAGGAGGTCGGCCCGGCGATCGACAAGGCCAACGAGATCGACGACCGTCCGGTGGTGCTCGAGTTCCGTACCGACTCGAGCGAGAAGGTGTTCCCGATGGTCCCGGCCGGCCGCAGCAACTCCGACATCGTGGTCGACCCGTCCCAGACGCCTCCCGGAGGTGGACGGTGAACCTGCCCCCACCCCCGGGGCCGCCGCCGCGCCACCACGTGCTGTCGGTGCTGGTCGAGAACCGCGCCGGGGTGCTGGCCCGGGTGGCCAGCCTGTTCGCCCGACGGGGCTACAACATCTACTCGCTCGCCGTCGCGCCCACGCACGACGACCGGTTCTCCCGGCTCACGATCGTGGTCGACGTGGAGTCCGCGCCGCTCGAGCAGGTGGTGAAGCAGCTCAACAAGCTCGTCAACGTGATCAAGATCTCCGAGCTGGACCCCCGCGACTCGGTGGAGCGTGAGCTCGCCCTGCTGACCGTGCGGGCCACGGCGGACCAGCGTCAGCAGGTCGTGAGCCTGGTCGAGCTGTTCGAGGGGCGGGTGCTCGACGTGGGAGCGGACGAGCTCACCGTGACCGCCGACGACCACCCGAGCCGACTCGACGACCTCGAGGAGCTGCTCCGTCCCTTCGGGATCGTGGACATCCAGCGGACCGGACGGGTGGCCCTGCCCAAGCTGGAACCCGGGAGCGGCCCCGGTCGCAGCTCCGGTTGAGCCCGGCCGTCAGCCCCCGAGCACGCAGGCGGCCGTCGCGTCCTCGATGAGCTGCTCGATGTCGGCCGGCAGCGTGTCGCTCTGGCCGGCGGCCGCCAGGGCGCTGATGGGGAGCTGGGGTGCGACCTGCTCGGCGATGCACGTGGCCTGGGTCTCGTCGAACGTCCCGTCCGAGGTGAGCTCGGCCACGAGCAGGTCCGCGACGACCTCGTCGGGCACGCAGACGTCCAGGGTGTCGAGGAACTCGACCGGGAGGCCGCCGCTCTCGCTGCTGTCGTAGAGGCCGATGATGAGCTGGCCCGTGGATCCGTCGATCTCACCGGCCACGCAGCTCTCCACCGACTGGTCCGGGGTCGGCGCCCCGGGGAGCTGGCCGAAGAACAGCGCGGTGATGGCCGGGCCGAGGGTCCGACCGCTCACGCAGGCGTCGAACCCGGCGGAGAGCGCCTCGAGCTGCTCGGACGACGGCGTCTCGGTGGTCACCACGTCCCGGGCGTCCGACTCCCCGAGGGCCTCGATGAGGGTCTGGCCGAGGCACCCGGCCTCGAGCTCGTCGATCTCGTCGGGCTGCAGGTCGAACTGGGCGAGGATGTCGGCGCCGAGTTCGGTCGACTCGGCGCTGAACCCGTCCTCGCCGCCGGACCCGGAGTCGGACCCCGAGCCGGAGCCGGAGCCGGCCGGGGCGGTCGTGCTGGCCGCCTTGTCCTCGAAGCTGGTCCCGCCGCAGCCGGCGAGGGCCAGCGTCAGGAGGGCGGAGAGGGCGATCGCGGCGACGCTGCGGGCCCGACGGGGATGCACGGTGTCGGTCATCTCCCCACTCTAGGTGTCCACGCCACCACGTGATCGGATTCGTCGCCCGACGGGACCGGCGGCAACAATGACCGCATGGCGAACGTGTACTACGAGCAGGATGCCGACCGGTCCATCATCCTCGGGCGGAAGGTGGCGATCCTCGGCTACGGATCCCAGGGTCACGCCCACGCGCTGAACCTGGTCGACTCCGGCGTCGACGTGCGGGTCGGCCTCCGTGAGGGGTCGTCGTCCCGGGCCAAGGCCACCGAGGCCGGGCTGCGGGTGCTCGACGTCGCCTCGGCTGTGGCCGAGGCCGACGTGGTGATGGTCCTGCTGCCCGACACCGAGATCGGCCCGGTCTACGACGCAGAGGTGGCGCCCAACCTGCAGCCGGGGGACGCCCTGTTCTTCGCCCACGGGTTCAACGTCCGGTTCGGCTACGTGCAGGCCCCCGACACCGTCGACGTGGCGATGGTCGCCCCGAAGGGTCCCGGCCACCTGGTCCGGCGGACCTACACCGAGGGCGGCGGCGTGCCCTGCCTCGTGGCCGTGGAGCAGGACGCCTCCGGCGGGGCCCTGGCGCTGGCCCTGTCCTACGCGGACGCCATCGGCGGGACCCGGGCCGGCGTCATCGAGACCACGTTCGCCGAGGAGACCGAGACCGACCTGTTCGGCGAGCAGGTGGTGCTCTGCGGCGGGCTCACCTCACTGGTGCAGAACGGCTTCGAGACGCTCGTCGAGGCCGGCTACCAGCCCGAGGTCGCCTACTTCGAGTGCCTCCACGAGCTGAAGCTCATCGTGGACCTGATGTACGAGCAGGGCATCGCCGGGATGCGCTACTCGATCTCCACCACCGCCGAGTACGGCGACCTCACCCGGGGCCCGCGTGTGGTGGACGCCGAGACCAAGGCCGAGATGCGCCGCATCCTGGACGAGATCGTCTCCGGTGCGTTCGCCGAGGAGTTCGTCGGCGAGGTGCGGGGCGGGGGCCAGCGGTTCACCGAGCTGCGTGAGGCGGGCAAGGCCCACCAGATCGAGCAGGTCGGCGCCGACCTCCGCGGGATGATGCCG
Source organism: uncultured Actinomycetes bacterium (assembly GCA_903873135.1). Lineage (GTDB taxonomy): Bacteria > Actinomycetota > Acidimicrobiia > Acidimicrobiales > Microtrichaceae > SXMI01. Next base: position 12,688 of record CAIQNH010000195.1, on the reverse strand, counting down.
TGGATCTCGGCGGGTCGCACCAAGGTCGAGGACGTCTCCGGCGGCGACTGAGCCACCGGTACCCCGGAGCCTGCGCCCGTGATCGTCAGCGCGCCGGGCTCCTCGGCCAACCTGGGTCCGGGGTTCGACTGCCTGGCGGTCGCCGTCGACCTGCCGTTCCTCGTCGCCGACGTCGAGCCGTCCGGCGAGGGCTACCACCCGGCGGAGTCGACCCACCCCGTGGTGGCCGCGCACGAGGCCGCCGGCGGTCCGGGGGTGGACCTGTGGTGGCGGAGTCCGATCCCACCCGGTCGGGGCCTGGGGTTCTCCGGCGCGGCCCGGGTGGCCGGGGCCTTCCTGGCCCGGGTGCGGCTCGGGGACGCACCCGACGTCGCCCGGGAGCGGGCCCTCGCCGTGGCCACCGAGCTCGAGGGGCACGCCGAGAACGCGGCGGCGTCGGCGCTCGGTGACTTCGTCGTCGCCGCCCCCGGCCGGACGACCCGACTGCGGTTCCCCGACGGGGTGGACCTCGTGGTGTGGTCGCCGCCGTCGTCGACCTCCACCGCCGCGTCCCGTCGGTCCCTCCCGACCCGGGTGCCCCTCGACGACGCCGTGGCCAACGTGGGGGCCGCCGCCGGATGGGTGGCTGCGGTGGCGACCGGCGACCTGGGTGCCCTGCGGGTGACGAGCGTCGACCGGCTCCACCAGCCGACCCGGCTCGAGGCCCGGCCCGACGCCGCTGCGGTGTTCGCCGAGCTCTCGGAGCGGGACGACGTGCACGCCGTGTGGCTCTCGGGGTCGGGTCCGTCCGTCGCCGCCCTCGCCGACTCGTCCGTGGCGCCGGTCGTGGCGGCCTCGGTCGCGGTCGGCGACGGCTGCTCGGTGCGGGTGCTCGGTGTGGACCGGGTGGGTGTCCGGACGGAGGACGGCCCGGCCTGAGCCCTAGTGGTCGATCCGCACCGACGGCACGCCGAGCGACACGGTGAGGGTGGCGGGCATCCCGATGAGGTCGATCGGATCGCCGAGCCACGTGGTCGACCGGAGCACGAGGGTCTCGGCCTTGTGCGGCCCGCTCGTGACGGTGAGGTCGAGCGTGGTGCCCGGCGGTCCACCGTCCTGCTCGGGAGGTGCGTCGTCGGCGTCGACGACGAACACGTCGTAGGTGCCGTCGGGCAGGAGGGCGTCGTCCACGGCGGGCAGGTTAGGTGAGCGGACGCGGGAGGACCCGCCCCGGGATCGGGGCGGGTCCTCGCGCACAACCCAGGGGGTGGGTGCGGGCTCAGGAGCTCCTGCTGCCGGCCGCGACCTCCTCCTGCTGGGCCTTGGGCAGCTGCTCGATCACGATGTCCTGCAGCGAGTAGGCGACGTCGCCGGGGTAGGCGGCCACGCCCATCTCGGGGTAGTCGAGTCCGGCCAGCTCGTCCTCGACCGAGGAGCGGATGCCACCCTTGGTCAGGGAGTTCTGGATCCGGAAGAAGCCGTAGGCGATGCCGAACATCACGGTCCAGATCACCAGCACGCCGATGAGCTGGGCGATCAGCTGCTGGAGGCCGAGCGACGGGTCGTAGAGGATGCCGGTCACGCCGGTCTCGGCCGTGGCGTCCGTCTCGGTGACGTTCCAGAGGGCGCCGTACTCGCCGGTGGCGAAGATCCCGACGCAGAGGGCACCGAAGGTGCCGCACACGCCGTGCACGGCGACGGCACCCACGGGGTCGTCGAGGCCCCGCTTCTCCACGAAGAACACGGCCTCGACCACCAGGACACCGGCGATCAGGCCGATCACCGCGGCGGCCCACGGGTCGACGAAGGCGCACGGGGCGGTGATGGCCACCAGGCCGGCGAGCATGCCGTTGGTGATCATGCCCGGGTCGGGCTTGCCGGTCCGCTTCATGATCCAGACCATCGACGCCACCAGGCCGACGGCACCGGCGATCCCGGTGTTGACGGCGGCCACGGTGAAGCGCACGTCGGTGGCGGCGAAGGTCGACGCAGCGTTGAAGCCGAACCAGCCGAACAGCAGGATGAAGCCGCCGAGCAGCGCCATCGGGATGTTGTGGCCGGGCAGCGCCCGGGCCTTGCCGTCCTTGCCGAACTTGCCGATGCGGGGGCCGAGGACCATGGCGCCGGCGAGGGCCGCGGCACCGCCGGTGGCGTGGACGATGCCCGAGCCGGCGAAGTCCACGTAGCCGAAGCCCAGGCCGACGTTGTTGCCGAGCTGGCTGAGCCAGCCGCCGCCCCAGGTCCAGGCGCCGAAGAGCGGGTAGTAGATGGCTCCGCAGAACAGGCCCCACCACATGAAGCTCGTGAACTTCCAGCGCTCGGCCATCGAGCCGGTCGGGATGGTCGCCGTGGTGTCCATGAAGGCGACCATGTAGAGGAAGAACGCCGCCACTGCGGGCAGCAGGACGTCGGGGATGTTGTTGAGGGCCACGGCGTCGGTGGAGAACCACAGGAAGTTCCAGTCGCCGAAGCCGATCAGCGGACCACCCAGCGCCTCGTCGAAGCCGAAGTAGCCGGCGTAGCTGTACCCGCCGAACATGAGCGAGAACCCGATGACGAAGAACCCGACGAAGCCGAGTCCGAAGATGGCCAGGTTCGTCGTCACCACGTGGGCGGCGTGCTTGGCTCGGCAGAAGCCGGTCTCGACCATGGCGAAGCCGGCCTGCATGAAGATCACGAGGGCTGCGCCCACGATGATCCAGAGCAGGTTCAGGCCGAAGCCGTCGCCACCCACCGGGACGGCGGCCGCCGGGTCGAAGGTCGGGACGTCGTCCTGGGCGAGCGCCACAGCGGGCGACGCCAGCACGGCTCCCATGACGAGCAGGCCAGCGAACAGCTGGGCCTTGCGTGATCTGCGCACGAAGGTGACCTCCTGGTTCCTGCGACCCGCCTGGGTGGCGGCTCGGCCCGTGGATCTCCCCTGACGGGGTGACCGCCCGGACTCGGACGGGCCGACTCCGGGATGGCGGCAAGGTAGGGAGGCGGTGTTTCGGAGTTGTTTCCGGTCGTGCAACCAAGCGTGAACTGTCCGACCGGCTGCGCCCGGCACGGTCGCCGGCCCGTGACGGCGGTGGCCTCGCTGGTCCGCCCCGGCGTAGCCTCTCGCCGATGCCAGCTTCGAAACGTTCAGACCGAGCAGATGCGGTTTCTGGTGCCGGCGCGCCGGTGCCGCCGATCCGGCCGGGACTCGCCGCCGAACTCGCTGGGGTCAGCGTGGACACCGTCCGTCGCTGGTGCGACGACGGACGTCTCCGGACCTCGCGCTCCGCAGGCGGGCAGCGGCTCGTCGACACCGTCTCGCTCGCCGGACTGCTGCTCGAGCGCGGCGCCGGCGGCGCCGGGACGTCCCGCCGTTCGGCCCGCAACCGATTCCTCGGGATCGTCACCGCCGTCGAGGTGGACCGCATCGCCGCGCAGGTGGAGCTGCAGTGCGGCCCGCACCGGGTCGTGGCGCTGGTGACGCGCGAGGCGGTCGAGGAGCTCGGCCTCCGTCCCGGTGTGGTCGCCGCTGCGTCGGTGAAGGCCACGAACGTGGTGGTCGAGGTCGTCGGGTGACCGCGCGGTGGGTCGTCACCGCACCTGCGGTGGCAGCGGTCGTCCTGGCCGGGTGCGCCGGTGCCGACGACGGTGCACCGGCCGCCGGTTCCGCGGGACGCACCGTGGTGGTCTTCGCGGCGGCGTCGACGGCCGATCCCGTCGGACGGCTCGCGGCCGAGGTCGAGGCCCGGTCGCCGGGGCTCGACGTGCAGGTGAACCTGGCCTCCAGCGACGTCCTCGCGCTCCAGGTCGCCGAGGGTGCGCCCGCCGAGGTGCTGGTCGCTGCCGGCGGGGGAGCGGTGGACCGGGTCGGCGACCGCGCCGTCGACCCGCGGGTGTTCGCCACCGACGACCTGGTCCTCGCCGTCCCGGCCGGGAACCCGGCAGGGGTGAGGGCCACCGCCGACCTGGGTCGCTCGGAGCTGCGGGTCGGCAGGTGCGTCCGGTCCGCCCCGTGCGGTGAGCTGGCCGAACGGGTCCTGGCCTCCTCCGGCGTGGTCCCCTCGGTCGACACCGAGGAGCCCGACGCCGCCTCGCTCCTGTCCAAGGTGGCCTCGGGCGACCTCGACGTGGCGCTGCTCTACCGCCGTCAGGTCGCCTCGGCCGGACCGTCGGTGTCGGCCGTGGAGCTGGACCCGCCGGTGTCGACCCGCGTGGAGTACGTGGTCACGGCGCTGCGGGGCCCGGACGGCTCGCCACCGTCGCCCGAGGCGACCGCGCTCGTCGAGCGGATCGTCGCGGCCGGCGACGGGCTGTTCGCCCCGGACGACGGGCGGACGGGGTGAGCGTCGCTCCTGCGCTCACGCCGTCCCGGCCGGCGGTGGTGGTCGTGCTCGGCCTGCTCGGTGCTGCGTTCCTGTCGTTGCCGGTGGTGGCGCTGCTCGTGCGGGTCCCGTGGTCGGACGTCGGCGAGGTGCTCGGCTCGTCGACGTCGCTGCAGGCGCTCTGGCTGTCGCTCGCCACCTCGGCAGCGGCCGCCGGCCTGAGCGTCGTGTTCGGGGTCCCGCTGGCCTGGCTCCTGGCCGGCGGCCAGGGTCGTCTGGTCGCGCTGGGCCGGGCCGTGGTCCTCCTGCCGATCGTGCTCCCGCCCGTGGTCGGTGGTCTGGCACTGCTCGCAGCCCTCGGCCGTCGCGGGGTGGCGGGTCCGCTCCTCGCCGAGGTGGGTGTGGTCATGCCGTTCAGCCCCGCCGGGGTGGTCGCTGCGCAGGTGTTCGTCGCCATGCCGTTCCTCGTGGTGACCGTCGAGGCGGCGCTGCGCACGGGCGACGTCCGAGGTGCCGACGCAGCGGCGAGCCTCGGGGCCGGTGCGTGGCGGACGTTCCGGCAGGTCACGCTCCCCGCCGCAGCGCCGGCGGTGGTGGCCGGGGTGGCGCTCGCCTGGGCCCGGGCCCTCGGTGAGTTCGGAGCCACCATCACCTTCGCCGGCAACCTCGAGGGGAGGACGCAGACGCTGCCGCTGGCCATCTACCTGGGGGCCCAGACCGATCCCGGTGGCGCGCTGGTCCTGAGCGCGCTGCTCGTCGTGGTCTCCCTCGCGGTGCTGGTGGTCCTGCGGTCCCGGTGGGTGGTGGCGTTCAGACCAGTCGTTCCAGCACGTGGTCCACGCACCGGGTGAGGGCGGCGACGTCCTCCGGGTCGATCGCCGGGAACAGCGCCACGCGGAGCTGGTTGCGGCCGAGCTTGCGGTAGGGCTCGACGTCGACCAGTCCGTTGTCCCGCAGGACGGCGGCCAGCACCGGGGCGTCCACGCTGTCGTCGACGTCGATCGTCGCCACGACGTGGGACCGCAGGTCCGGATCCGACACGAACGGCGTGGCCAGCTCGTGCGCGTCGGCCCAGTCGTAGATGGTGGCGGCCGACGCGTCGCAGCGTCCGGCGGCGAACTCGAGTCCGCCGTGCTCGAGGACCCAGTTCACCTGCTCCACGGCGAGGAACAGGGTGGCGAGCGACGGCGTGTTGTACGTCTGGTCCTGACGTGAGTTGTCCAGCGCGATCTGCAGGTCGAGGAACGCCGGGACCCATCGCTCCGAGGAGGTGAGGCGGCCGATGCGCTCCACGGCGGCAGGTGAGCACGCTGCGATCCAGAGCCCGCCGTCGGAGGCGAAGCACTTCTGGGGGGCGAAGTAGTAGGCGTCGGTCTGGCCGACGTCGACCCGCAACCCGCCGGCCGCCGAGGTGGCGTCCACCAGGACGAGCGCGTCGCCGCTGCCCTCGGGCCGGACGGGGGCGACCGCCACGCCGGTCGAGGTCTCGTTGTGGGTCAGGCAGTAGGCGTCCACGCCGTCGACGGCCTCGGCCTGCGGCGCGCCGCCCGGGTCGGCGCTGCGGACGTCGGGGTCGGCCAGGAACGGTGCCGCTGCGGTGGCGGAGGCGAACTTGGAGGAGAACTCGCCGAAGACCAGGTGCTGGCTGCGCTCCTCGACCAGGCAGAGCGTCGCCGCGTCCCAGAACGCCGTCGACCCGCCGTTGCCGAGCAGGACCTCGTAGCCGTCCGGGAGCGAGAGCAGCTCGGCCAGCCCGTTGCGCAGCTCGCCCACCTTGAACCGCACGGCCGCCTGGCGGTGGCTCGTGCCGAGGAAGTGGCCGGCGGATCCGGCCAGCATCTCGACGGCGTCGCCGCGGACCTTGGAGGGACCGCAGCCGAACCGGCCGTCGTGGGGGAGGAGGTCGTCGGGGATGGCGATGTCGGGGAGCTGGCTCACGCTCCCAGTGTGTCCCACGCGTCGGGTCGCCCGGGACACCGGGCCCGATGTCGTTCCGACCGGTGCCGGACGCACCGCTAGGTTGCTGGCCCATGAGCACCGGGTCGGAGTCCAACCGCATCGCGAGGCGCATCGCCGCCATCACCCCGTCGGCCACCCTGGCCGTCGACGCCAAGGCCAAGGCGCTCGTCGCCGCCGGTCGGCCGGTGATCGGCTTCGGCGCCGGCGAGCCGGACTTCCCGACGCCGGCGCACATCGTGGCCGCGGCCGAGGTGGCGTGCGCCGATCCCGCCAACCACCGCTACTCGCCCACGCCGGGCCTGCCGGCGCTGCGGGAGGCGATCGCCGCCAAGACCCTGCGGGACTCGGGGGTGGAGGTGGATCCAGCCCGGATCGTCGTGACGAACGGCGGCAAGCAGGCGGTCTACGAGGCCACCCTGGCGGTGGTCGACGACGGCGACGAGGTCCTGCTCCCGGCGCCCTACTGGACCACCTACCCGGAGCCGGTCGCGCTCGCCGGCGGTGTGCCCGTGGTGCTGCCCACCACCGAGGCGACCGGGTTCCGCGTGACCGTCGAGCAGCTCGAGGCCGCGCGCACACCCCGGACCAAGGCGCTCGTGTTCGTCTCGCCGTCCAACCCGACCGGTGCCGTGTACCCGCGCGACGAGATCGAGGCGATCGGTCGCTGGGCGCTCGAGCACGGGATCGTCGTGCTCACCGACGAGATCTACGAGCACCTGGTCTACGGCGACGTCGAGTTCCACTCGATCCTGTCGGTCGTCCCCGAGCTCGCCGACCTGTGCGTCGTGCTCAACGGCGTCGCCAAGACCTACGCCATGACCGGTTGGCGGGTGGGGTGGCTGTTCGGTCCGGCCGACGTGACCGCCGCGGTGACGAACCTGCAGAGCCACCTCACCTCCAACGTCGCCAACGTGGCCCAGCGCGCCGCCCTGGCCGCGGTCTCGGGGCCGCTCGACGCGGTGGACGAGATGCGCTCGGCGTTCGACCGCCGCCGGCGCACCATGCACGCCATGCTCTCGGCGATCGACGGCGTGTCCTGCGCCGAACCCGAGGGGGCGTTCTACGCGTTCCCCAACCTCTCGGGTCTGCTCGGCCGCGACCTCGGGGGAGCGAGCGCCTCGACCACCCTGGAGCTGGCCGACCTGGTGCTCGAGCGGGCCGACGTGGCGTTCGTGCCGGGGGAGGCCTTCGGAGCGCCGGGCTACGGACGGTTCTCCTACGCCCTCGGCGACGCCGACCTCGAGGAGGGCCTGGCCCGCCTCCAGCGCCTGGTCGAGGGGTGAGCCGGACCGTCGCGCCGTACGGCTCCTGGTCGTCGCCGCTGTCGGCGGCGTCGGCGGCGGCGGGGTCGGTCCGCTTCGACGGGGTGTCGGTCCGGGAGCTCGGCGACGGTCGGGTCCGCGTCCGCTGGCTCGAGACCCGGCCCGACGAGGGTGGTCGGGGAGTCGTGTGCGAGTGGGTGGGCACGGTCGCTGCGGGCGGTACCGCTGCGGACGTGCTCACCGGCGACGCCTCGGCGCGCAGCTCGGTGAACGAGTACGGCGGCGGCGCCTGGTGGGACGGCCCGCACGACGCCGTCCACACCGTCGACGCGGCGACCCAGCGCGTGCTGGCCCGCTCCACCGGGGCGGCGCCGACCGTCGTCGTGGATGCGGAGCGGACCCGCCACGCCGCCGGCACGGTGACCCCGGACGGTCGGTGGGTGGTGCTCGAGCGGGAGCACCACCCCGTCCCGGCCGACGGTGTCCACCACGAGCTGGTGGCCGTCGAGCTCGGCGGGTCCGGTCCGTCCCCGGCGGTGCCGCTCGTGCGGGGCCCGGACTTCGTGGCGGCCCCGACGGTCTCGCCCGACGGTCGGCACCTGGCCTGGCTCCAGTGGGACCACCCGGACATGCCGTGGGACGCCGCCGAGCTGTGGGCCGGGGACCTGGTCGAGCACGACGGCGTGCCGGAGGTCCGGGCGGCCCGACGGGTGGCTGGTGGCCGGACCGGTGGGCCGACGGGAGCGGTGTCGGCGTGCCTGCCGCGCTGGGCGCCGGACGGTCGTCTGTGGTGGTGCGACGACCGCGACGACTGGTGGCACCTCCGGCGATCGACGCACCCGGGGCTCCCCGCCGCGGGCTCGGGTGACGACGAGCCGCTCCTGTGGCGACGGGCCGAGGAGGTGGGCGAGCCGCGCTGGGTGGCCGGTGGGCGTCGCTACGGGTGGACCGCCGACGGTCGGGTGGTCGCCGTCGCCTCCGCCTCGGGTCGCACCACGGTGTGGGTGGCCACGCCCGGATCCGACCCTGCGCCGCTCCCCGGGCCGACCTGCACCCACGTCGAGCACCTCGACGTCCACGGCCACCACGTGGCGGTCGTCGCCGGCACGGCGACGACGCCGACGACGGTCCAGCTCGTGGACCTGGGCACGGGTGCGTCGCTCGATCTGCGCGGCGTGGCGGCTCCGATCGACGACGGTGACTCCTCGCTGCCGGAGTCGATCACCTTCCCGACCTCCGACGACGAGGTCGCCCACGGCGTGTTCTATCCGCCGGCCTCGCAGACGTTCGAGGGGCCGCCCGGGGCCCGGCCGCCGTTGGTCGTCCGCATCCACGGCGGGCCGACCGCAGCCGCCCGGGCCGAGTGGTCGCCCTCGGTCCAGTTCTGGACGACCCGCGGCGTGGCGGTGGTCGAGGTCGACTACCGGGGCTCCACGGGCTACGGGCGCCGGTACCGGGAGGGGCTGCGTGACCGTTGGGGTGTCGCCGACGTCGAGGACTGTCTGGCGGCGGCCCGGTGGCTGGCGGCGCAGGGTCGCGTGGACCCGTCGGCGTGCGTCATCCGTGGGGGTTCCGCCGGTGGGTTCACCGCGCTCTCCGCACTGGTCGCCGACGGACGGGCCCGGCTCGACGGCCGCCCCGCGGTGTTCGCGGCCGCGTGCAGCCTCTACGGGGTCACCGATCTGGCCCGACTGGCCGAGGACACCCACGAGTTCGAGTCGCGGTACCTCGACGGTCTCGTCGGCCCGTGGCCCGAGGCGTCGGCGACCTACGCCGAGCGGTCACCCATGTCGCACGTCGACGTGGTCGGCGCCCCCGTGCTCCTGCTCCAGGGAGGGGTCGACCCGGTGGTGCCGCTCAGCCAGGCGGAGGCGCTGCGGGACGCCCTCGCAGCCCGTGGCGTCCCGCACGCGCTCGTGGTGTTCCCCTCCGAGGCACACGGATTCCGTCAGGCGGCCAACATCGTCCGGGCGCTCGAGACGGAACTCGCGTTCTACGGCGAGGTGCTCGGGTTCACCCCGGCCGGGGGACTCCCGGCGGTCCTGCCGCGCAGCACCGCCGTCGCCCCGGACCGTCCCGAGACGTAGGCCCCCTCGACCCGGGGGCCGTCGAAGGCGTCGCCGGCGAGCACGAGCGGCGTCTCGCCGTCGACGCCGACGCAGTTCCGTTCGGGCCACAGGGTCCGGGGTGCGGCGTAGCGCCACCGCTTGAGCTGCGACTCCACCACGCCGGAGGACCCGAACCACCGGGTGGCGGCAGCCAGCAGCTCGGTGTGGACCTGGTCGTCGGGTCGGTCCCAGGCGGCGGTGGACCACTCGGCCGAGGCGTGGAGCGTGATCGCCGAGGGTGCGGCGAGCTCCTTCCAGGCGTTGTCCGAGACGAAGCTGAAGGGCCCGCCCTCGGGGTCGGGGTGCGCGTCCGAGAACTGGACGGCACCCGGTTCGGGGAGGCTGCCCGGTCCGTCGAGGAGCACCATGAGCGCGAACGCCGGGTCGTAGTCGATCCGGTCGAGCGCCGGACGGATGCCGGGGTCGAGCTCGACGCCGCCGGCGTCGAGGAGGGCGAGGGTCTGCGGCACCGGACTGGTCACCAGCACCGCAGCGGCCAGGATCTCCGTCCCGTCGGCGACGAGTCGCCAGCCGTCGGGCGTGCGCTCCACGGCGCGGACCTCGACGCCGGTGCGGACGTCGTCCAGTCCGGCGGCGAGGTGCTTGGCCAGCGTCGTCATGCCACCGACCACCCAGTAGCGGGGGTGGCCGTCGGAGCGGTTGAACCCGCGACACCACTCCCGGACGAGGCCCGCCTCGGTGAGCTCCTCGACGAACGCCGCGAGCTCGGGGCCCCGCTGGGTGAAGAACTGTGCTCCGTGGTCGAACCGGGCGTCGCCGATGCGTCGGGTGGCCAGTCGGCCGCCCACGCCCCGTCCCTTGTCGACGACGGTGACCCGACGGCCGGCCCGCTGGAGCTCCCGGGCGGCGGTCAGGCCGCAGAGTCCGGCACCGAGCACGGCGACGTCGACGGTGGTCGGCGCCGTGTCCCCGGACCCGAGCGTCCCGCCGTCGCCGCCGTCTGCCACGGGGCCATGGTGCCACGCCACGGGCTCCGGTCGCGGGCTGGCCGGGTGCGTGCGCCTCGGGCAGGATGGGGCGGTGCGAGTGCTGGTGACCGAGAAGATCGCCGACGGTGGCCTGGAGCGTCTGCGCGACGCCGGCCACCAGGTGGACGTCGAGCTGGACCTGGATCCCGAGCAGTTGCTCGACGCCGTGGTGGGGGCGCACGCCCTCATCATCCGTTCGGCCACCCAGGTCACGGCGGACGTGCTGGCCGCCGGGACGGACCTGGTGGTGGTGGGTCGGGCCGGGATCGGGCTCGACAACGTCGACGTGGCCGCGGCCACGGACCGCGGCGTGATGGTGGTCAACGCACCGCAGTCGAACACGCTCTCGGCCGCCGAGCACACCATGGCGCTGCTCCTCGCCCAGGCGCGCAACGTCCCGCAGGCCCACGCCGCCCTCAAGGCCGGCCGGTGGGAGCGCTCCAAGTGGGAGGGCGTCGAGCTGTCCGACAAGACCCTCGGGATCATCGGGCTCGGCCGGATCGGCAAGCTGGTGGCGCAGCGTGCCATGGCGTTCGGCATGCGGGTCGTGGCCTACGACCCGTTCGTGTCCGAGGACCGGGCCCGCCGCATCAACGTGACGCTGTGCGACCTGGACGACCTGGTGGCGCAGTCGGACTTCATCACGCTCCACCTGGCCCGGACCCCCGAGACCATCGGGTTGATCGACGCCGAGATGCTCGCCCGGGCCAAGCCGAACCTACGGATCGTCAACGTCGCCCGCGGCGGCATCGTCGACGAGCAGGCGCTGGCCGACGCCGTGCGCAGCGGGCAGATCGCCGGGGCAGCCATCGACGTGTTCGACACCGAGCCGACCACGTCCTCGCCCCTGTTCGAGCTCGACGCCGTCGTGGTCACGCCGCACCTGGGTGCGAGCACCGCGGAGGCGCAGGACAAGGCGGGCGACACCATCGCCGAGATGGTCGAGCTGGCGCTCGCCGGCGACTTCGTCCCCTACGCCGTCAACGTCAGCGCCGCCGAGGCCTCCGAGACCATCCGTCCGTACCTGGGGCTCGCCGAGCGGCTCGGTCGGATCTTCGCGGGGCTGGTCGGCGCCACCGACGGACCGCTCGAGATCGAGTACCAGGGGCAGATCGCCGACTACGACACCCGCATCCTCACCCTGTCGGTGCAGAAGGGGTTCTTCTCCGTCGTCACCGGCGAGCCGGTGAGCTACGTGAACGCACCCTCCGTCGCCGAGGAGCAGGGGATCGAGGTCCGGCCGACGGCCACGACCACGGCGAGGGACTACGTCAACCTGGTGACGATCCGCTCCTCCGGGCACAGCCTGGCGGGCACGCTCGTGGGACTCAGCGCCGTCCCGACGGTGGTGATGATCGACGACCACGCGGTGGACGTCCCGCCGGCCCAGCACCTGCTGGTCGTCCGCAACGAGGACCGGCCGGGGATGATCGGCGCCGTGGGCACCGTGCTCGGCGCCGCTGGCCTGAACATCGACGACATGGCCGTCGGTGCGGCGGAGGACGGGGCCAAGGCCCTCATGGCGATCGCCACGGCGAGCGCGGTGCCCGCCGAGGTGCAGGACGAGCTGCGCGCCGTGCCGGGGATCACCTCGGTCGCCGCCGTCTCGGTCTGAGCCGGCGGCCGACGGTCACAGCTCGGTCCGGACCTCCGGGCCGCGGAGCTCGGCGTCGAAGGTCCACACGGACCGGTCGGACACGCCGTGGATCCGGTCGTCGACGACCACGGTGCGCCGCACCGACTCGTCGGAGGTCCGGTCGCCGTCGGCGTCGGGCGCGAACTCGCGGGCGAGCTCGAGCCGGTCGCCGACGACCCGCACGAACACCCGGCGTGCGCCGTCGACGCCGCCCGGGTCGGGGAGCACCCGACACGCGTCCGCTCCCGTCAGGCCCGGGGTGGCCCCGTCCGGCCCGACCGGCGTCGGCACGGGGACCGGCGTCTGCACGGAGCAGTCCACCCGGCCGATGGCGTACCGGTCGAGCGGGAACGACGCCGTGCGGCGGAGCGGGTCCCACGTGAACGCCAGCGGGTCCCCGCGCAGCGACGTGGCGGCGTCGGGGAAGCTGAGCACCGAGGTCTCGACCGGTCGG
>CAIQNH010000194.1 GCA_903873135.1 uncultured Actinomycetes bacterium | reverse complement strand
GGATCCGCAGGTCTGGCCCGGTACGCTGCGACCAGCGCACTCCGGGTGATCGGGTGCAGGGGCTCCTCGTCCCGGCGCTGCGGTCACGGTCCGACGACGGGGCCGGGGAGCCGACGAGCGAATCGAGGGGCGTCCGTGAGCACAGTGAAGAAGGCCGTGATCCCTGCGGCGGGACTGGGGACCAGGTTCCTGCCGGCCACCAAGGCGCAGCCCAAGGAGATGCTGCCGGTGGTCGACAAGCCCGCCATCCAGTACGTGGTGGAGGAGGCCGTGGCCGCCGGCATCGACGACATCCTCATCATCACCGGTCGGAACAAGCGGTCGCTCGAGGACCACTTCGACCGCAACTTCGAACTCGAGCACCAGCTCCGGTCCAAGGGCAAGACCGGCGACCTCGCCGAGATCGTGGAGCTGGCGGAGCTGGCCGACATCCACTTCGTCAGGCAGGGCGAACCGCTCGGACTGGGACACGCCGTGTCGGTGGCCCGCAAGCACGTCGGACGTGAGCCGTTCGTGGTCATGCTGGGCGACGACATCATGGACCGTCACTCGACCGTGCTGTCCGACATGATCAAGACCCACGACGAGACGGGCGCCAACGTGGTGGCCCTCATGGAGGTCCCCATCGAGGAGATCTCGGCCTACGGGTGCGCTGCGGTCGACGACCGGGAGGGCGCGCGCTGCCGGATCACCGAGGTGGTCGAGAAGCCGGCGCCCGAGGTGGCGCCGTCGAACCTCGGGGTCATGGGGCGCTACCTGTTCACCCCGGAGATCTTCGACGAGCTCGAGCACGTCGTCCCGGGTGTCGGAGGCGAGATCCAGCTGACGGACGCGATCGCCCGCCTGCTCCAGCGGGAGGCCGTGCTCGGCTACGTCTTCAGCGAGGGTCGCTTCGACATCGGCAAGAAGATCGACTACCTGCGGGCCACCGTCGAGCTGGCGCTCGAGCGGGAGGACCTCGGCCCCGACTTCCGGGAGTTCCTCGCCGGTGTGGCCCGCCGCGAGGGCCTCGTCTGATCTGCTGAGGTCGCGTGCCCGGCGCCCTGTTGGGCGGCCTGTGGCAGGCTCGGGGGCGTGATCCCGCTCGCCGAGGCCCAGGCGCACGTGCGTCGTCACCTCCGCCCGCTCGGCGCCGTCGAGCTCGCCGTGGGTGGTGCCAGCGGTGCCGTGACCGCCGCTCCGGTGGTGGCGTGCCTGTCCTCGCCGCCGTTCGACAACAGCGCGGTGGACGGCTTCGCGCTCGGTGCTGCGTCGGAGGGGGACTACCGCATCGACGGTTCCGTCGCCGCCGGCGACGGCCCCGGTCCGCCGATCCCCGCCGGTGCCGCTCGTCGGATCACCACGGGGGCGCCCGTGCCCTCCGGCACCGTCGCCGTGGCGATGGTGGAGGACTCGCTGGTCTCGCCCGACGGGGCGACCGTGCGGTTCGGCCGGTCGCTCGAGCCGGGGGCCAACGTCCGGCGAGCCGCCGAGGACGTCGCCGTCGGTGACGAGGTGGTCCGCGCCGGCGTCGAACTCGCCCCGGCCCACCTGGGTCTGATCGCCGCTGCCGGGAGGGGGAGCGTCGAGGTGGTCCGCCGTCCGGTCGTCGCCGTCTGCTCCACCGGAGCGGAACTGGTCGAGCCCGGTTCGCCGGTCCGTCCCGGCCAGATCCCGGACGCCAACCGGGTGGTGCTGGCGGCGCTCGTCGCCGCCACCGGATCGGAGGTGGTCGACCTCGGGCGCACCGGCGACGACCCGGCCGAGGTTCGTGAGCGCCTGCTCGACGGGGCTGCACGGGCCGACGTCGTCGTCACCAGCGGTGGCGTCTCGGTCGGCGAGTTCGATCCGGTCCGGGCGGTCCTCGACGGCACCGAGGGAGCTCGGTGGATGCAGATCGCGATCAAGCCGGCCAAGCCGTTCGCCTTCGGGACGCTCGGGGGAGTCCCCGTGCTCGGACTACCCGGCAACCCGGTGAGCGCCGTGGTGTCCTTCGAGCTCCTCGTGCGTCCGGCGCTGGCCCTCCTGGGCGGCGGGGTGTTCCGCACGACGCCCGAGCACGCCGCGACCACCGTCGAGCCGATTCCTCGTCGGCCCGACGGCAAGGTCCACTACGTGCGGGTCCGGTCGGTCGGTGTCGACGGGCCGTCCGGTCGCCCGATGGTCGTCCCGGCCACCGCCCAGGGGTCCCACCAACTGGCCGGCCTCGCCGACTCCGACGGTCTGGCCGTGCTCCCCGACGGCGACGGCGTCGACGCCGGCGCCACGGTGTCGGTGCTGCCCCTGCGACGGGCCCCGCTGCTCGGCGCCGACGACACGGTGGGGGAGTAGCCGGTGGTCGCCGGCCCGCTCGTCGACGGCTTCGGCCGCACCCACCGGGACCTGCGGATCTCGGTGACCGACCGATGCGACCTGCGGTGCACCTACTGCATGCCCGCCGAGGGGCTCGAGTGGCTCGACCGGGCCGAGATCCTGTCGTTCGAGGAGATCGAGCGGGTCGCCCGGCTCTGCGTGGCCCGGCTCGGTGTGACCTCGATCCGGCTCACCGGCGGCGAACCGACGGTGCGTGCCGGCATCGTCGACCTGGTGGCCCGGCTCGCCGGCCTGGGCGTGGACCTGGCGCTGACCACCAACGGCGTGCGACTGGACTCGCTCGCAGCTCCGCTCGCTGCGGCCGGTCTGCAGCGCATCAACGTCTCGCTCGACACGCTCCGGCGGGACCGGTTCGAGCGCACCACGCGGCGGGACCGACTCGACGCCGTGCTCGCCGGGATCGACGCAGCGGTGCACGCAGGGCTCGATCCCGTGAAGGTGAACTGCGTCGTCGTGCGGGGCGTCAACGACGACGAGGTGGTCGACCTGGCCGAGTTCGGCCGTGAGCGAGGCGTGACGGTGCGCTTCATCGAGTACATGCCGCTCGACGCAGACGGTCGGTGGGATCGGTCGTCGGTGGTCGGGCAGCACGAGATCGTCGAGGCGATCCACCGCGTCCACCCGCTCGAGCCGGTGGTCCGTGGCCACCAGCCGGCCTCACGGTTCCGGTTCCTCGACGGGATGGGTGAGGTCGGGGTGATCCCCTCGGTGACGGCACCGTTCTGCGGCGACTGCGACCGGATCCGCCTCACGGCGGACGGCGAGCTGCGGGCCTGTCTGTTCGCCACCGGGGGCACCGACCTGAGGCCGGTCCTCCGGGACGCGGGTTCCGACGACGACCAGCTCGAGGCACTCGTGCGCCGGGTCGTCCGGGACAAGTGGGCAGGACACGGGATCTCCACGGTCGACTTCGTCCGCCCGGGCCGGTCGATGTCCCAGATCGGCGGTTGATGCGGGGTTGCACTCGCTGCAGGCGACGGACCCGCCAAGGGTTCATCGCGTTGGCACGTGCCTGCTGGTGCCGCGCGCGCAGGCACGGTGAGGGCTTGCTGTGAGAAGACGGGCCGTCAGCCAGCGTCGAGGCAGAGGTCGAAGCGGGCCTGCTCGGTGAGCTCGAGCCGACCTGCCTTCGCGTAGTCC
>CAIQNH010000193.1 GCA_903873135.1 uncultured Actinomycetes bacterium | reverse complement strand
GGCGGACGTCCCCACCGGGTCGTGGGCGTCGGGGGCGTGCCACAGGTCGGCGAGCATCGCCACGCAGCGGCGCTCCAGCTCGGCCGACTGCGGGTACTCGTCCTTGTCGATCAGGTTCTTCGAGATCGACAGGTCCATGAGTCGACGCACCTGGTCGGACTCCCAGGTCTGGCAGAAGGTGGCCAGGTTCTGGCTGGCGACCCCGTCGAGCTCCAGGGAGGACTCGACGAGCTCGAAGGCCGCATCGGCGGAGAACGTGTGGTCGGGGAAGTGGTACTTGGGGACGCCCTCGGCGAGCAGGCTGAAGATCGGTGCGTTCAGGTCGTCGATGGCGGAGCGTCGGTGCAGCGGCATGGCGTCCAGTATGGCTGTCGCCGGTAGCCTCACGGGCCGTGGACGTCACCGAGTTCCTGGGCCTCCAGCCCGCCGACGCACCGAACCGGTGCTCGATGGTGGTGACCGAGGACCTCATGACCGGCGGCCAGTTCCTGTTCGGCGGCTGCGGCCTGGCTGCGGCCGTGGCCGCGATGGAGCAGGTCTGTGGTCGGCCGGTGGTGTGGGCCACCGCCCAGTACCTGAGCTTCGCCATGCTCGGCGAGCGGGTCGACCTGGACGTGACGGTGGTGGTCGAGGGTCGTCAGACCAGCCAGGCCCGCGCCACGGCGCACGTGGGTGAGCGCGAGGTCCTCACCGTCAACGCAGCGCTCGGCGAACGTGCACTGGACCCCGTGGGGCAGTGGCAGGTGATGCCCGAGGTCCCCGGACCGGAGGCGTGCCCCGGACGTCCCCCGAGGTTCGGCCAGGAGCGGTCGATCATGACCAGGCTCGACGTTCGACTGGCCGTGGGACTGGGCTGGGAGGAGCTCGAGGGCAACCCTCGCCCCGACGGCCGGAGCGCGCTGTGGGTGCGCATGCCCGACGTGGAGATGTCGGCCGGCGCGCTGGCGGTGCTCGGGGACTACGTGCCGTTCGGGATCTCGCAGTCGCTCGGCGGCTGGTGGCCGTCCAACAGTCTCGACAACACCCTGAGGGTGGTCCGGCTCGAGCCGGCCGAGTGGGTGCTCGTCGACGTCCGCGTCGACGGTCTCTGGAACGGTTTCGGCCACGGGTCGGTGTACCTGTGGACCCCCGACGGGGTGCTGCTGGCCGCGGCCAGCCAGTCGGCGCTCGTCCGCAACCGCCAGCGCGACTGACGGTGGTGCGCGCCGGCCCCTCGGCCTGGCGGCCTCTACGGGATGCCGACCACGGCAGCCGCCGTCAGCTGCCCGTCGACCAGGAACGTCCGGCTCGCCCCCGACGCGATCTGGCCGCCGGCGGCGGTGACCGAGACCTCGACGGCGCCGACGCCGTCGGGCACCCCGCAACCGCTGGCGTTGCCACCCTGCACGGCGAACTGGGATCCGGTGCCGCCGATCTGGAGGTCACGGGTGGTCCCGGGCAGGACCCGTCCGCCAGCCGTTGAGGAACGGGTGTCCGACGCGCGGCACGGCGTGACGGGGAAGAATCCGAGCCCTCCGGCCACCTCGGCGGACGCAGTCGCGGTTCGGGACACGGGTGTGTCGACCGCGCCGACGGTGGCCGGCAGGACCGCGGCGACCAGGGTGGCCGCCACCACGGCGGGCCACCAACGTGTCCGTCCCGACCTGTCGCTCCCTGATCGCACCGGTCCCGGACCTCCCCGTCGAGTGGGCGCAGGGTGCAGTCTCCCACAGCGGCCGGGCCCCGGTCCCGGCGTGCCGGTCCGTCGTCCGGGCCACGCCCCTAGGCTGCAGCTCCATGACGGACCACGTGCCCCCTCCGGGTCGCCGCTACGGCATGACCATCCCGTTCGAGCGTGTCCCACTGCACGACCAGCGGGACTGGATCGTCGAGCTGGCCGACCTGGGCTACACCGACGTCTGGTCGTCCGAGGCCAACGGTGCCGACGCCTTCACCCCGTTGGCGCTCGCCTCGACCTGGGCACCGGAGCTGCGGCTCGGCACGGCGATCGTCCCCGCGTACACCCGCGGTCCGGCGCTGCTGGCCCAGAGTGTGGCGACCATGGCCGACGCCGCTCCCGGTCGGTTCGCCTTCGGGATCGGAACGTCGTCCAACGTGATCGTCGAGCAGTGGAACGGACTCGAGTTCCGTGACCCCTACCGGCAGGTGGCGGACGCCATCACCTTCCTCCGACAGGCGATGACCGGTGAGAAGGTCTCGGGGACGTTCGGCTGCTGGGAGGTGCGCGGCTTCCGGCTCGGGGTGCGTCCCGAGCAGACACCCCCGATCCTGGTGGGGGCCCTGCGCTCGGGCATGCTGCGGCTCGCCGGTCGTGAGGGCGACGGTGCGATCATCAACTGGTTGTCGGCCGAGGACGTGCGGACGGTGGCACCGATCGTCCAGGAGGCCGGCGGGGGTGCGCCCAAGGAGGTCGTCGCCCGGCTGTTCGTGGCTCCGACGACGGACCGGGAGACGGTGCTCAACTTCGGCAAGGTGGCGATCGCCGCCTACCTCAACGTCCCCGTCTACGCCGCGTTCCACGAGTGGTTGGGCCGGGGCGAGCAGCTCGCCGAGATGTGGCGGCACTGGGATGCCGGTGACCGCGCCGCGGCCCTGGAGGCGATCCCGGACTCCCTCGTCGACGAGTTGGTGATCTCGGGCCCCCCGGAGGCCTGCCGTGAGCACGTCCAGCGCTACGTGGACGCCGGGGTCACCACGCCGGTGCTCGCCCTGCTGCCGTTCGGCTACGACGCCCGTCAGGCGGTCCGCGACCTGGCCCCTCGCTGAGGACGGTCCCTCACAGCGTGGGGTGTCGGTCCGCCCAAGGAGCTGCCGCCTCGAGTTGTGCGCCCAACTGCAGCAGCAGGCGGTCCTGCCACGGGCCTGCGGCGAACTGGACCCCGACCGGCAGGCCCGAGTCGTCCACGTGCAACGGCAGCGAGATCGCCGGCTGCCCAGTCACGTTGAACACGGCGGTGTAGCAGGCCATCGGGGTGGCGTTGGCGATGGGTGCGCTCGGTTCCTCGTCGGCGCCCAGCCAGATCGCACCGACCCGGGGTGGCAGGACCGCCATGGTCGGCGAGACGAGCACGTCGAAGTCCCGTCCGAACTGTTCGGTGAAGAGCCGTGAGGCCAGCTGCAACTGCTGGAGCGACTCCACGTAGGTGATGGCGTCGTACGTCCGTGCCGACACCCGGTCGGCGCGGACGTGCGGCTCGAGCAGCGTCTCGTCGACGATCGGTACCCCGGCCGAGATGGTCGACCAGACGATGAGGAACGAGGTGAGGAACGCAGCGGCGTCCGGCCAGTGGGGCGGAGCGAGCTCCACCTGGTGACCGAGCGCCTCGAGCTGGGCTCCGGCGACGTCCAGTGCGGCGACGACCGCAGGGTCGGGGTCGATGCCGAGCGCGTTCTCGGCGCACAGCCGGATCCGCAGGCGGCCCGGGTCCTCCCGGACGGCGTCCCGGAACGGCGTGCCCTCGGGCGGTGCGACGTTCCACGATCCCGGGTCGGGCGCCCCGAGCACGTCGAGCACGGCAGCCGTGTCGGCCACCGTGCGGGTGAGCACCCCGTTGGTGGACGCGCCGTGGAGCGACTCGACCCGCCCGGGCACGCGGTTGCGGCTCGGCTTGAGGCCGACGAGTCCGTTGCACGACGCGGGGATCCGGATCGACCCGCCGCCGTCGCTCGCGTGGGCCACCGGGGCCATGCCGGCGGCGACCGCAGCCCCGGCACCACCCGAGGAGCCACCGGGGGTGTGGTCGGTGTCCCACGGGTTGCGCGTCGCCCCGAAGCGCTCCGACTCGGTGCACGAGATCGCCCCGAACTCGGGTGTGGCGGTCTTGCCCATGAGCACGAACCCGGCGTCCTCGAGCCGTTCCACCTCCAGGCTGTCCTGCTCGACCGGACCGTCGGCGGTGCCGCGCGACCCGTGGGAGGTGGGCCAGCCCTCGACGTCGTCCAGGTCCTTGATGGGGATCGGCACGCCGCAGAAGGGCGGCAGATCCGACGGGTCGCGGCTGGCCAGGAGGTCGGCAGCGGCCTGCGCCTCGGCACGGGCCCGGTCGTCGTCCCGGAACACCACGGCGTTCAGGGTCGGGTTCAGGCGGTCGACCTCGGCCAGGTACTCGTCGAGCACCTCGACGGGCGAGACCTCCTTGCGTCGGATCGCAGCGGCCAGGTCGAGGGCGGTGTGGAACGGCACGGCGGCACGGTACCCGAGTCGGGACCGGCGGGGCGGGAGCGACGACCCCGGTGGGCCGACGGTACGATCCGCTCGTGGTCGTGGCGTTCGGAACCGACGAGGTCACCCCGACGACCGAGGCCCTCGTGGCGTGGCTCGGGGAGCAGGGCCACGAGGTGCAGTTGGTGTCCGGCACGCCCGAGTGGCCCGAGGTCGGTCGTGCGGTCGGTGAGGCGGTCGCCTCTGGTCGGGCCGACCGTGGGGTCGTCTGCTGCTGGACGGGGACCGGGGTGTCCATCGCCGCCAACAAGGTGGCGGGAGTGCGAGCTGCGTTGTGCACGGACGCGGCGACGGCTCGTGGTGCTCGTCGTTGGAACGACGCCAACGTCCTCGCCCTGGGTCTCCGTCTCACCACGCCCACGGTCGCGCTCGAGGTCGCCGGGACGTTCCTCGACACTCCGGTCGACCCGGCCGAGGCCGGGGCGGTGTCCCGGGTCGAGCCGTCCGAGCCGAGCTGAGATCCCGGGCTCGCCGGTTCCGGACCGCTCAGGGTCGCACGGTCGGGCCGTCCGGTCGCTCCAGCGACGCCACGAGTGCACGGACCGCCCGCTTGTCGACCTTCCCGGTCGCGTTGGTGGGCAGCGCCTCGACCGTGACCACCCGACGGGGCCGCTTGAACCCGGCGAGTCGACCCTCGCTCCACGACCGCAGGTCGGCCTCGGCCTCGGCCGGGTCGGTACCGTCGGCCCAGACCACGACCGCGCACACTGCTTCGCCCCAGCGCTCGTCGGGCGTGCCGACCACGGCCACGGCCCGCACCCGGTCGTGGCCGACGAGGACGTCCTCGACCTCACGGGAGGCGACGTTCTCGCCGCCGGTGATCACCAGGTCCTTGAGCCGGTCGACGATCCGGAGGGTACCGGTGGAGTCGAGCGTGCCCAGGTCGCCGGTCCGCAGCCAACGGGTCCCGTCGGGATCGTCGTGGAGGACCGCGGCGGTCTCCTCCGGTCGGTTCCAGTAGCCGGCGCACACCTGCGGACCGCTGACCAGGATCTCGCCGGGGGTGTCGACCGGGAGTTCCTGCCCGGCGTCGTCGGCGATCCGAATCCGGGCGAGCGGCCCGGGGTGGCCGGCAGCGGCGAGCAGACGCGGCTCGTCGGTGACGGCCCGTCGGTGCTCCTCCGGTCCGAGGAACACGGCGTTCCCGGAGAGCTCCGTCATGCCGTAGCCCTGTGCCAGTCCCACGTGGGGGAGCTCGAGGAGCGTCCGACGGAGCAGGTCCGGCGGCATGGCCGACGCGCCGTAGGAGATCCGGGTCAGGCTCGACAGGTCGGTGCTGTCCCGGTCCGGGTGGTCGAGCAGCATCGCCACCATGGTCGGAGCCAGGGAGACCTGCGTGACCCGCTCCCGCTCGATCGTCGCCAGCGCGTCCGCAGCGTCGAACCTGGGGGCCAGGACCACCGTGCAACGGTTCCGGTGTGCGTGGACCAGGTTGTACGCGGCCACGTGGAACAGCGGGAACGGGAACAGGTAGACGTCGTCGTCACCCATCGGCCGGGCCTCGGCCCCGTTGGCGACGGCGGCGAGCACCGAACGGTGGGTGAGCAGCACCCCCTTGGGTCGTCCGGTCGTCCCGGAGGTGTGGATCAGCCAGACCGGGTCGTCCGCCCGGCCGGGGGCGGGGTCGACCACCGGTCCCTCGCACAGTTCGTCGACGTGGCGGGCGGCCGGGGGTGGGTCGTCGAGCGACCACCAGGACCGGACGGTGGGCAGGTCCTCGGCGCGCTCGAGCAGCCGCCCGAGGTGCTCGGCGGTGCCCACCACGAGGCTCGGCGCTGCATCGGCGAGCACGTCGACCAGCTCGCCGGTCGTGTGCCGTGTGTTGCCCATGGCGAGGATCACCCCGGCGCGGGGTGCGGCGTAGAGGAGCGCAGCGAACTCGGGCCGGTTGTCGGCCACCACGGCCACCCGGTCGCCGGGGGTCGTGTGGCGTGCGAGCCCGCTGCCCAGGGCGTCGACCAGATCGGCGAACGCAGCGGCGTCCCAGCGACGGTCACCGGCGACGAGCGCTGTGGTCGACGGGGCCGCCTCGGCGGCGGCCCGGGGCACCTCGTGGAGCAGCACCGGGGAGCGGTCGGTCAGTCGACCGACGGCATCCAGTTGCCGTGGAACCCGAACGGCACCCGCCGGGGGAGCCGGACGCTGGCCACCGGTCCGGCGGCGACGTCACGTGCGTCGAGCACCACGAAGGAGGTCGTGCCCTCGGCCACGTCGGTGACCAGGTTCACCAACCACCCGTCGTCCTCGGCCGAGCCGTCCGGGTCGGGGGCGAACACCGCCTCCCCGCAGACCGAGGTGGGGCCGTAGACGTGCTCGGCGGAGGTGCCGCGTTCCAGGTCGAACCAGATCACGCCGTCGAACTCGACGCCATCCTGGCCCCAGTGGCGGGTGTGCGCCTGCGCTCCGAACCGGTGGGGGAGTCCGTTGTAGGCGTCGTTGATCCGCGGGAAGTCGCCGGTGCGGTCGTCGAGCTGGGTGTCGGCGACGGTGCCGGCCACCGGGTCGATCTCCCAGCGCCACAGGTACGGACGCACGTGCGCCTCGGGCAGCGGGTCGTCGCCGAACGCGGTGGGCATGGCCTCGGAGCGACATCCGGTCACGACGATCCTGCCGTCCTCGTCGTGGGCGTTGAGGAAGTGGAACACGTAGCAGGGGTCGATCTCGATCCAGACGGTGTCCTCACCCTCGCCGTCTCGGGGCATGACGCCGATGCGGGCACCCTGGTCGGGCTGCCAGCGGATCGGGGTCCCGCCGTGCATCAGGGACTCGGCGTCGAAGATGGCGGGCAGGTCGAAGAACACGGCGCTCGAGGGGGTGGTGACGAAGTCGTGCATCATCACCGAGCGGCCGATGGGCACGTCCGTGGATCGGACCAGGGTCCCGGTGGCGTCGACCACGTGGTACCGGAGGTAGGGCGGGAACGGCGAGTACCCGAAGAACAGCAGCTCCCCGGTGGTCGGGTCCCACCGCGGGTGGGCGGTCATGGCGCCCTGGAGCGCACCGTCGAACTGGTACTCGCCGACGGTCTCGAGCTCGGCGGTCACCTCGGTCGGGTGCCCGCCCTCCATCAGGGCCAGGTGTCGACCGGCGTGGCGGATGATGTTCGTGTTGGCGGTGTTCTTGTACAGCCCGGCGGCCTCGAGCGCCTCCGGAGTGGGCATGGTGAACTCGTTGAGCCCCCCGAACACGGCGTGTCCCACGGACCGCTCGTAGCGCAGGCCCCGTGAGTCGACCCACCGGTTCCGGTACGAGGCCCCGCCCTCGCCGTCGAGGTAGACGCCGTGCAGCATCCCGTCGCCGTCGAACACGTGGTACCGGCCCGGCGGCGGGAAGTACGGGTTGGGGCCGTTGCGCAGGTAGGCGCCGCGCAGGCCGGCGGGCAGCACCCCGGTGACCTCCAGGTCCACGTCGTGACGCTCGTCGTGGACCGGTTCGTACTGTCCGCGCAGGTAGCCGAGGTCGACGCCCTCGAACGCAGCGGACAGTTCGGCCGGCGACTCGGTGGTGCTCACGGTGCGCTCCTCCCCGGGTGGCCGCGTGGGCGCGGGACCCGTCCTGAGTGGCGGGACGAGGTCAGCTCCCGCCGGGTGGGTCCAGCATAGGTGTCCGGCGAACGGTGTTCACTCGGCCAGGCCGACGGGCTCGCCGTCGACGATCTGGTCGAGGTACTCCGACAGTCCGTGGCCGGTGGTGGCCGACGGGTCTGCTCCGAGTGCGCGGTCCAGCGTCCAGACGGTCAGGCCCTCGGAGATCCGGGTCACCCGGCCGTCCCGGCGGTTGCGGAGGGGGATGAGGTTGCGCACCTCGCCGGTCAGTTCCCGCTCCTCGGGTCCGTCGGCGCCACGGACGATGAACCCGGCGCGGACCCGCTGGTGGTAGCGGCCCTCGTCGGTCCACTCGGTGGAGACCCGGACGTCGTCGACCAGGTGGATCCCCTCGCCGTCCCAGACGAACCCGCCGCGGGTGCCCGGACCGTCCTGTCGGGCGATGCGGCTGAGCATCATGCCGGTGCCGTCGGACATGTTGACGGTCAACCAGCGGTAGTACCACGGGGCCTGCCAGGTGCGCGGGCCCCAAGAGTGGTCCCGGAGGCCGCGGCCGTCCACGGTCCACGCCTCCTCGCCGACGGTCACGGTGCCGCGTGCCTCGACCAGTTGCTCGTAGTGGCCGCGAGCGAACTCCTCGCCCGGGCGTTCGTGCGACTCCTCGGGTTCGCCGCCGAACGGGGTGGCCGCACCGGTGTAGGTGAGTTCCACCGTCGCCTCCTCCCACGGGTTGGACGTGAACGCCGCACGGGGGTCGGCCATCTCGAGCGGATCGGTGAGCAGCACGAGCCGGCCCCGGTAGGCGACCCGCAGTTCCTCGAACGGTCGCACGACCTCGAAGGAGGCCCCGCCCGCCTCGAACCGCTCGTTGTCGGCGATCTCGGGTCGGCGGAAGGTGAACGCCACCCTGCCGTCGGGCAGGTACAGGCAGACGGTCATCTCGGCGTGGCCCTCGTTGGGCCGGTTGCCGATCCGGACGAATCCACCGAGTCCGACCACCGGGTCGTGGAAGTTGAAGTACATGGACTCGTTGAACGTGGGCTCCGGGCCCGGGTGCATGTACTCGTCCTCGGGTCCGAGTCGAACCTTCACCGCGTCCTCCCTGTCGGCAGTGCCGCACCGTCCCCGGCCGGGTCGGTGGTCCGTGACCGCAGCCTAGGCCCGAGCGGCCATCGCCACGGCGGCCTGGAGGTGGTCGACGAGGTCGGCGACGTCGGTGTGGGCGTTGAGGCCGCTCGGGTTGGGCGCCACGTGGACCGGACGGCCGCCGAGCGTGCGGGTCTGGGGTCCGAGCGCCGCCCGGCGTTCGCCGGTGGCGTGGCGCCAGCCGGTGATGCCGAGCACGCAGACGGCGCCGGGACGCAGCCACGCGCACAGCCGGTCCAGGCGGTCGAGCCCGTCGGCGTACTCGTGGGGCCGCAGCTCGTCGGCCCGGGCGGTGGCCCGCTTCACGAGGTCGGTCATGCCCACGCGCCCGCGACGCAGCAGGTCGAACGGGTCCCGGTCCACCCGGGCGAGTCTGCTCGCCAGCAGTGCCGGCCACGCCCGGTTGCCGGGTCGGGCGAAGCCGACCCCGGTATCCGCGGCGTACAGCGACGGGTTGAGGCCCACCACGAGGAGCCGCATCCCGGGACCGACGGTGTCGGCCAGCGTGCGTGAGCGGCGCAGGACGAGCCGGTGGAAGGTGACGCCGTCGGACTCGGGTCGCTCGGTGGCGTCGACCGTCTCGAACCCGGCGCCGGCGACGACGGCCCTGAGGAGTGCTGGATCCCAGTGCGAGAACGAGCGTCCGGCGAAGTCGTCGGCAGCCCACTCGTCGTGGTCGGTCGCAGCCACCCCTCCCTGTTCCGCGTCACCGGCACCGAACACGCCGAGGTGCACCACACCGCCCACGGCGACGCTGCGGTGGAGGTCCCACAGGGCCAGCGGCACCACCCGTCGGTCCAGGTGGACGTAGCTCTTGTTGACCCACGCCGCCCGGAGCGAGTGCCGGGCGAAGGGGAGGGCTCGGAGGTCGAGCTGCACCCGCGGCGCGCCGACGGTGTGCCCCGGCACCAGGTCCAGCATGCGCCGCGCCGCGTCTGCGGCGATCGTCCCCGGTGGCAGCTCCGGCAGGTGCCAACCCGGC
>CAIQNH010000192.1 GCA_903873135.1 uncultured Actinomycetes bacterium | reverse complement strand
TCGACCGGATCGCCCAGACGGCCGACACGAACGGCAATCCGCAGCTCGGTGCTGGAGTGGTCGATCCCGTCGAGGCGACGTCCTGATCGTCCGGGTGGGCCACCTCGCCGACGATCACGCCGGAACGTACGCACCCGGCGAGGACAACACGCCCCGTCGCCAGCGCCGCGGCGTCAGGACGACCGCCCGCGGGTAGTCCTCGAACAGCCACCTGGCGAAGTTCCGCCGGGTCCACGCCGTGGCCCCTGCGACCCGGATGGCCGTCCGTGCCCCCTTGCGGTGCCGCATGGCCCGCACGAGGAGCTCCGACATCCGGTGGTCGGCGACCAGGTCGGCGGTGGCGTGAGCGGCGTAGGTGGCTGCGGCGTCGCTGGATCCGGTGTCGGCGACGGCTGCAGCGGCGAGACGGCCGGTCTGGAGCGCCTGACCGATGCCCTCGCCGGTGAGGGTGTCGCAGGCTGCTGCGGCGTCGCCGACGAACAGGGTCCGCCGCCCCGTGAGCGGCAGGCCGTCGATGCGGGCGGGGATCGGCCAGGCGCGGTGGGGGCCCTCGGGCTCGGCGTCGGGGCCGAGCAGCTCGCGGGCCCAGGGTCGGGCCAGCAGGTCCTGCCAGAGCGGCCCCATGTCGCCCACCTCGACCTTGGCGCCCCGCTGGATGCCGAACCCCACGTTGGCGCCACCATCGGGCAGGGGGAAGGACCAGAAGTACCCGGGCAGCAGGTCCGCCTCGAAGCGGACGTGGATGCTCCTGGCCGCAGCTGGGGAGACCTTCCTGAAGTACTGGCGGAACGCGTGCCAGTCGCCCCGGTAACCGGGGACGCCCAGTCCGAGGTGCTTGCGAACGGTCGACCACATGCCGTCGGCCGCGATGCACCAGCGGGCCTCGATCACGCCGTCGTCGGTCCGGACCCGGACGCGGTCGTCGGTCTCCTCGACCCCGACCACCCGGCAGTCCTCCCGCAGCTCCGCGCCGGAGGCGCGGGCGAGGTCGACGAGCGCGGCGTCCAGCTCGACGCGTCGGGCCACGACCGCGAAGGTGCCCTGCCCCTCGGGCAGTGGGAAGCCGAGGGTCACGCCGGAGGGGGAGGAGATCCAGCAGTCCGACACCTCCTGCCACGAGGGGACGGCACGCGGGTCGAGCCCCAGGTGGTCGAGCTGGCGGAGCGCGCTCGTGGTGAGTCCGTCACCGCAGATCTTGTCCCGGGGGAACGTGGCCCGGTCCAGGACGACGGCGTCGACGCCCGCCCGGGCGAGCTCGATCGCCGCAGCGGTGCCGGCCGGGCCCGCCCCGACCACGACCACGTCCCGCTGCTCCACCACCTCGGTCCCGCCGGCGTCGTCGATGGCGCTGGAACCGGACACGGCGTCAGGCTACGAGGCGACGCGTCGTCCGCACAGTCCCGACGGGCCGGAGCCCGTCAGGCCAGACCGAGGACCTGGTCGTAGCCGCGGCGGACGCAGTCCACGAACAACTCCGGGTCGGTGACCGCAGCCGGGTCCACGTTGAGCCCGATGTTGAGGTCGTTGAGGTAGCTCAGCAGGGTCACGTTCGCCGCAGCGCCTGCCACCGGACCGAACGGTGTCACCGATGCCAGACGCACCCCTCGGAAGTAGAGCGGGAAGGGGGATCCCGGCACGTTCGATGCCTGGAAGTCGAGCCCCTTCATCATGGAGCCGAAGATCTGCGTGACCACCGAGGTCGGGAGCCGGTTCAGGACGTTCGAGAGCACCTCGACGAGCTGGTTGGCCGGTTCGTCACGGGCGCCGAGCATCCGCTCCCGGATCCCCGTCATGAGCTCCCGGATGTCGGGAGCCGAGGTCGAGAGCTCGAACCGAGCCGGGACGAAGTCGTTGCCGGCGACCTCCGCGGCGTCGGCGGTCCGGACGTTGATCGGCATCCCCATGCGGAGGGCGTCCAGCTCGACGCCGTG
Organism: uncultured Actinomycetes bacterium; assembly: GCA_903873135.1. Lineage (GTDB taxonomy): Bacteria > Actinomycetota > Acidimicrobiia > Acidimicrobiales > Microtrichaceae > SXMI01. Next base: position 12,617 of record CAIQNH010000192.1, on the reverse strand, counting down.
CTCCTCGTGGTACAGGCGGAACCCCTGCACCAGTCCCGTCACGAAGGTGTCGTTGATGGTGCCGCCGATCGTCTTGCCGGCCTGCTTGGCCACGTCGAGCGGGATCGTCACGTGCCCGAAGTGGGTCGACAACGACCGACCGGTCATGAGCGGCGAGAGCGGGTGGCTCACCGGACGGAGCACCCGGGCCGTCGAGGCCACGAGCTCGCTCAGCGACTCGAACGTGCCGACCGGATCACCCAGGGCGCCGCTGGCACCCTGCAGGCCCCTGCCGGCGAGACCCGTGGCGAACCGGAGCTGTCGTCGGGTCTCGTGCTGGAACGCGTCGACGAACCGCTCGGCCTGGTTGAGGACCTTGACGGGCGGGGCGTCGGGCATCGGCCGCTGGGCGGCGTCCTCCTCCAGGTCGAACAGCTCGAGCATGAGCCGCACGCCGCCGACGCCGTCGGTGATCGAGTGGTGGATCTTGAGCACGATCGCCGTCCGGTCGCCGTCGAGGTCCTCCACGACGATCGTCTCCCACAGGGGGCGGGCCCGGTCGAAGCTCTGCATGGCCAGCGGCTGGGCCATGCGCAGCAGGTCGTCGAGCTCCCCGTCGCCCGGAACCCGGGCGAAGCGGAGGTGGTAGTCCAGATCGAAGTTCGGGTCGACCTCCCACCGGGGCGGGGCGATCGACATGGGGTTCGAGCGCACTCGTTCGCGCAGTCTGGGGATGCGTCGGGAGATCCGCTCGAACTCCCGTCGGATCGTGCCCCGGTCGACCCGGCCCTCGAGCACCACGACCGTGGTGATCGTCGACCGGAGCATCGGGTCCTTCTCGATGCCCCACATGAGGGCGTCGGCGTCGCTCATGCGGTCCTCGTAGAGGACCTCCTGCTGCTCGTCGGTGCTCACGGCGCCAGACTACGACGACGACCGGGCCCGTGTCCCGAGCGGATCAGTTGGAGCTCGATCTCGGGGCGGTGGTGGTGGGCTTCGACGGGTCCTCGCACTCGTAGTAGGCGCTGAACGTGTCGTTCTCCACCCGACCGTCGAGCCAGTTCCGCTGTCGGACCGTGGCCACCGAACCGCACCCGCTGGTCTGGCTCTGACTGACCTGCCGCCCGGTGACGAACGGGGTCGAGTAGAGCTTCACGGTGATCGAGGAGTCCGTGTAGGTCGGCCAGATGACCACGCCGTACGGGGTGTTGTTCGTGATCTTGAGGTCCACGCTCGGGAAGTCGAGCGTCGCCTCCCTGGCGTAGGGGTACCGGCTGATGTACTTCCCGTGGGACATGTAGTCGGGGATCTCCAACCCGCCGAAGAAGGCGGCGTTGAACAGCGTCGTGGCGAACTGGCTGACGCCGCCGCCGATGTCCTCCTTGAACTCGCCGTCGTAGATGACGGGGCCGCTGACGTAGCCCTTCTCGACGGTGCGTCGGCCGACCGTGTCGTTGACCGAGAAGGTCGCCCCCGGAGGGATGAGCACGCCGCGGAGCGTGTCGGCGATCTGGTGGATGTTCTTGACCCGGGGCTGTCCGGCGGGGTGGTTCGTGGTGAACTCGCCGATGACCTCCTTCACCCCGAGGGTGTTGGCCCACTCGACACCCTGGGCCGCGGTCACGTTGGTCGTGGGGAGCGTGACCTCCCGCTGGTCCGTCAGCAGCGCCTGGACGATCAGGTCCGGTGCCTCCGGGGCGCAGCAGACCACCGCGTCCTCACCGGCCACCGGGGTGGGCACGCCGTCGGTCACCGTGAAGCGGACCCCCGTCGGGTTGGACCGGTTCGTCGCGATGTTCTCGCCGAGCACACCGGCGACCATGTTGGGGTCGAGGGTCAGTCGGAGCGGTGCGCCGGGACCGTCGTCCGCGATCACCACGGCCGGTCGGAACTCGGTGGCGTCCACCTCGACGCGCTCGTCCCCGACGACCAGCGTCACCTCGCCCTGCGTGATCGCGTTGGCCCGGTCGATCAGGGCCTGCACCTCGGCGTCGGTGTGCTGCGGGGTCAGGGTGGCCCGTTCCACGTCCACGGTCACGGGCTCACCCACCCGGTCCAGCGTCAGGGGGAGGGACTGCACGACGGAGTTGATCGAGATCTCCTTGCCGTTGGCTCCGGGGACGAGCACGACGGAGTCCGGGGTGATCTGGATGCTCGGTTCCGTGGCCGGGACGCGCTCCTCGCCCTCGAGGACCCCGATGGTCTGGCCGAGCACGGCGGTGTCGACTGCGAGCACGACCGGCTGCGTCCGTTCCGAGAGGAACGAGGAGAGCCAGCGGACGGGAGGCGTCGGGAGGGGGTCGCTGCGGCCGACGTCCCAGACCTCGTCGACCGTCGCGTCGACGTCGACCGACATCCCGGCCTGGCCGAAGGTGGTGTCCCGGTGGATCTCGGCGGCGTTGATGGTCAGCGGTGTGTCGGGGACCTCGGCGGCGAGCTGCTCGACGGTGGCCCGGAGCTCCTCCCGGGTGGAGCCGCCGACCGGGACGCCGGCCACGCTGACGTTGCGGGCCACGGTGTCACCGGCCAGCCGGGTGTCCAGGGCCCACGCGGCTGCGACGAGCGCGATCAACGCCACGGGCGCGGCGAGGACAGCGAGGATCACCTTCCGGGTGGTCGACACACAGAGAATGTGCCACACGCCGACCCCGGTGTGGTGCCGGGCGTCCGGGTGGCCCCGATCCCGACCCGTCCGACAGGATGCGGGGGCGTGGTCGGACCGTCCGGCCGGTGCAGGACCGACCGGTCCCGGGAGGAGGAGACGTGCCCATCAACCCTGACGCCGTGGGGAGCACCGGTGAGCCGGCGGAGACCTCCTGGACCTCGAAGGACGCGCTCCTCTACGCCGTGGGCGTCGGGGCGGGTCAGGATCCGCTCGACCCGGCCGAGCTGCCCTTCGTGACCGAGAACTCCATGGAGGTCACCCAGCGCGTGCTGCCGACCTTCGCCGTGGTCCTGCCCGACGTCACCGCTGCCCTGGGCACGATCGGCTCGTTCAACCCGGTGATGCTCGTGCACGGTGAGGAACGGGTGCACCTGCACCGCGAGATCCCGGTGCGCGGTGCGGTGACGACGGTCGCTGAGGTGACGGCGGTGTGGGACAAGGGCTCGGGCGCCGTGGTCGAGATCACGAGTCGGTCGAACCTGGTGGAGGACGGCGAGCCGCTGTTCGAGGTGGTCATGTCGGCGTTCATCCGCGGCGAGGGCGGTTGGGGTGGCGAGCGCGGCCCGTCCGCCGTCCCGGAGATCCCCGAGGACCGCGACCCCGACGTGACGGTGACGTGGCCGACCCGGCCGGAGCAGGCGCTGGTGTACCGCCTCTCCGGTGACCGCAACCCGCTCCACTCGGACCCCTCGTTCGCCGCCATGGCCGGCTTCGACCGACCGATCCTCCACGGGCTGTGCACCTACGGGTTCACGGGTCGGGCCCTGCTCCGCGAGCTGTGTGACTCCGACCCGTCCCGGTTCGAGTCGATCTCGGGCCGGTTCTCCTCGCCGGTCCTCCCCGGTGAGGACCTGACCGTGCAGATCTGGCGGACGGGCGACGCACGGGCGGCGTTCCGCACCCTCGGCGGTGATGGTCGCACCGTGCTCGATGCCGGCGTGGCGACGACCCGCGACTAGCCCCGGGTGCTCGCCGACCGCCCCCGTCACCTGCCGTTCAGCGGCGACGGATCCCGTCTGCGCATGGGGCTCCGCCCCCTCGAGCCGACCGAGTGGCTCGAGGTCGACGAGGAACTGCTGCGGTTCGTGGACCACAAGTCGACGGTCCTGGGGGAGCGGCACGGCGACGTGGTCGCCGTCGTCGACGATCCGGACGGGTCGGTCCGCGACGCGTGCTCGGAGCTGCTCGAGCGCCTCGTCGACCACCTGGTGGTGCACCACCCGTCGACCCACGTCCGCTCCGGGGAGGAGGTGGTCGTCGCCGGTGGTCGGGCGACGGTGCCGGTCACGCCGGCGGCGTTGCTCGAGCGCGGGTTGCACCCGGTCGACGCGGCGGGCCGGCTCACCCAGGAGGACTGGGCGGTCCAGGTCCGACGTCCCGAGGGGTGGGTGCTCGCCGCTGCGAGCGTGTGCAGCCCCACCCGTTGGGTCCTGGCAGAGAAGCTCGGTCGGCCGATGGCCGACGTGCACCGTCCGGTGGCGGGCTACACCGAGCAGCTCGCCGGCTCGGTCGACAGGTTCTTCGACCGGATCACCCCGGCGACGCCCCGCTGGCGGCTCAACTGGAACCTGACGGACTCGACGGACCTCTACCAGCCGGGTGGGAAGCACCGGGACCAGCCGTCGCCGGGGCTCACGGCTGCCGCCGTACCCGACCGGGTGTGGCTCCGGGTCGAGCGCCAGACCCTCGTGCGCCTGCCCGCCACCGGGGCGGTGGTGTTCGGCATCCGGATCCACCAGGACCCGCTCGCCACCCTGGCCGAACGACCCGAGGACCTCGACCTGCTGGCCAGGACCATCCGCTCGTTCCCGCCCGGCACCCTGTCCGACAAGAGCATGGGCGCCTTCGCCCCGGCCGTCCTGGCGTGGATCGACGACCGGGTCGCCGAGGTGTGACCCGCTCGGCCGCCGGGTGACGGCCTCAGAACAGACGGAGGTCGTCGACGGCGGCACCCCGGAGCACGTCGTAGTCGACCTCGACCCACCCGATTCCCCGGGACTCGGCGAGCACCCGGGCCTGCGGCTTCACGACCTGGGCCACGAGCACGCCCCGGATGTCCCGGAGCAGCGGGTCGAGGCTGAGTCGTTCCAGGTACCGGGTGAGCTGCTCCACGCCGTCGATCTCGCCGCGACGCTTCACCTCGACGGCCACCGCCACGCCAGCGGCGTCCCGGCAGAGCAGGTCGACCGGTCCGATGTCGGTGGGGAACTCCCGTCGCACGAGCGTCAGGCCCTCGGCGATCGTCTCCGGTGACTCGGCGAGCAACGCCTGGAGGTGGGCCTCGACGCCGTCCTTCTCCAGACCGGGGTCGATGCCCAGGTCGTGCCGTTCGTCGGCGAGCACCTCGAGCAGTTCGATCGTGAGGCGTTCGCCCTTGGGGTTGGTCACCACCCACCGTTCGCCCTCGTCGAGGAGGGTGTTGGGTGCGTTCATCCAGTTGAGCGGCTTGTAGGCGCCACCGTCGGCGTGGATCGCCACGCAGCCGTCGGCCTTGACCATGATCAGGCGGACGGCCTCCGACAGGTGGGCGGCGAGCCGGCCCTCGTAGTCGACGGTGCAGCGGGCGACGACCAGACGCACGAGGCGACGCTAGCGGGCCCGACCCCGGGGACTCAGGATCGGAGCTCGGGAATGCGGCGGGAGATGTCCGCGCAGTCCTCGCACACCGACTCCGGCACCAGGCCGGTCCGCATCAGCAGGCCGAACACCTTGCACCCGAGGCAGTAGCCGAACGCCGCCTCGAGGAAGGCGGCTGCGGCGAGCAGTGCCACGACGACCCGGGCGGCCGGGACGGCGCCGAGCACCCACAGCACGGAGGCCGTGGTCGAGAACGCCACGCCGACGCCCTGGGCGAACCGCTTGGGCGGGCCGGGGACCAGACGGTGGATCGCGGTGAGTCGGGGCGCGGCGACCCGGGTGGCGAACAGTCCGAGCGGGCTGAGGCGCGGACCGGTCAGGACCCGGGCCCAGAACCCGTAGGTGAGCGGGATCAGCAACCACCCCCAGCCGAGGACCGCCACGCCGAGCGCCATGAGCACGACGCCGGTCGCCACGGTCCGGGCGGCGGCGTCGTCGACGGGGTTGGGGAACGCGAACAGTCCGCCGGAGCGGGTGGGGGAGGTCGTGCTGGTCACGGGACCAGCCTACGGAACAAAACCCGATCCAACAAGTCGGGATTCGGTTTCAGCCCTGGGCGTGCTTGCGCTGCTTGGCCGCCCGGGCCCGGTCGCCGGCGTCGAGGGCCACCTTCCGCAGGCGGATCGCCCCCGGGGTGACCTCGACGCACTCGTCCTCGCTGACGAACTCGAGCGCCTGCTCGAGCGACATGATCCGGGGTGGGGTGAGCTTCTGGGTGTTGTCGGAGCCCGCGGCGCGCATGTTCGTGAGGTGCTTCTCCCGGCAGATGTTGACGTCCATGTCCTCCCGGCGCGAGTTCTCGCCCACGACCATGCCCTCGTAGACGGGGTCGCCCGGAGCGACGAACAGGCTGGCCCGTTCCTGGACGGCGACGATGGCGTACTGCGTCGCCGGGCCCGAACGGTCGGCGACGACCGAGCCCCGCTCGCGGACCCGGATCTCTCCGGTCCAGGGGATCCAGCCGTCGAAGACGTGGTGGAGCATCCCCGTGCCCCTGGTCTCGGTGAGGAACTGCGTCCGGAACCCGAGCAGGCCCCGGGCCGGGACGCGCTGGTCGATGCGCACCCAGCCGGTCCCGTGGTTCACCATGTCCACGAGCTGACCCCGCCGGGTGGCCAGCAGCTGCGTCACGGCGCCCAGGTGCTCCTCGGGCACGTCGATGCTCACGAACTCGACCGGCTCGTGCAGCCGGCCGTCGATCTCCCGGGTGACGACCTGCGGCTTGCCGACGGTCAGCTCGAACCCCTCGCGTCGCATGGTCTCGATCAGCACGGCGAGTTGCAGCTCACCCCGGGCGTGGACCTCCCAGGTGTCGGGTCGGTCCGTGGGGTGGACCCGGAGCGAGACGTTGCCCACGAGCTCGGCGTCGAGGCGGGCCTGGATCTGTCGGGCGGTGAGCAGCTTGCCGTCCCGTCCGCTGACCGGCGAGGTGTTGACCCCGATGGTCATGGCCAGGCTGGGCTCGTCGACCGAGATCACGGGGAGGGGCCTCGGGTCCGCAGGATCGGCGAGGGTCTCGCCGATGGTCACGTCGTCGAGGCCGGCCACGGCGATGATCTCGCCCGGTCCGGCCCGGTCGACCTCCACGCGCTCGTTGCTCTCGGTCACGTAGAGGACGCCCAGCTTGGCCTGCTGCACCGTCCCGTCGGCACGGCACCACGCCACCTGCTGGTTCCTGCTGACCGTGCCGTTGACGATCCGGCAGAGCGCGAGACGGCCCACGAACTGGCTGGCGTCGAGGTTGGTGACCCAGGCCTGCATGGGGTGGTCCGGCTCGTGGGTCGGAGCCGGCAGGTGGTCGACGAGCAGTTCGAACAGGCAGGTCAGGTCGGCGTCGAGGTCCTCGGCGGACGCCGGCCGGCTCCGACCGGCCCGTCCGGCCCGGGCGTTGAGGTACACGATCGGGAAGTCGAGCTGGTCCACCTCGGCGTCGAGGTCCAAGAAGAGCTCCTCCACCTCGTGGACCACCTCGTCGATCCTGGCGTCGGCTCGATCCACCTTGTTGACGGCCAGCACCACCGGCAGTCCCAGCTCCAGGGTCTTGCGCAGGACGAACCGGGTCTGGGGGAGCGGACCCTCCGACGCGTCGACGAGGAGGACCACTCCGTCGACCATGGTCAGCGCCCGCTCCACCTCGCCACCGAAGTCGGCGTGGCCGGGGGTGTCGACGATGTTGATCTTGACCTCGTCCCGTCCCGCTCCCGTCCACCGGACGGCGGTGTTCTTGGCCAGGATCGTGATGCCCTTCTCCCGTTCGAGGTCGAGGGAGTCCATGACCCGGTCCACGGTCTCGGCGCCCTCCCGGAACGCACCGGACTGCTGGAGCATGGCGTCGACGAGCGTCGTCTTGCCGTGGTCGACGTGGGCGATGATCGCCACGTTGCGGATTCCGGGGACGCGCTCAGACATGGGGCTCGACGTTCTGGGTGGGGCGGGGGGTCCCGCAGGGTCGGGGGTGAGGTCGCCGGGAGGCGACCCGGTTCAGCGTCGCGACTCGAGGCGACGACGGATCATGTCACGTCGGGCCTGCAGCTCCCGGTACGTGAGGGTCTCGGCGTCGTCGTCGACCACACCGAAGCTCGCCTTGATGGCGCTCGTGTCCACGGTGAACCCCTCGACCTCCACCCCCAGATCGGCGGCGAACCGGGCTCCGTGGAGGGTGACCAGCCGGACCGAGAGCCCGGAGATCTCGCCGACCAGGTCGAGGTCGGGGGCCAGCCGGGCGATGGCACCGTCGAGGAACACGAGGTTCTTGACGTAGAGCATGAGGATCTTCGGGAGTCGGGCACCCATGCCGAGCAACTCCTTGATGATCCGCTGGATCTCCCCGACGAGCTGCTCCTGGTCGAGGGAGGTGGGGTCGACCGGGGCCTGATCGAGGCCCAGCGAGCGGATGACGTCGTCGATGTCGGTGTCGGCGGGGAGCGCCCCGAGGTCCCGGAACGCGGCGATCTGTCCGGGGATGTCGCCGGTGGCACCGCAGAGCATCAGTCGCAGGAAGGCCGAGCGCTCCAGTTCGGTCATGCGGGCCGTGATGCCGAAGTCGAGGAGCGCGATCCGGCCGTCGTCGAGGACGAACAGGTTTCCCCCGTGCAGGTCGCCGTGGAAGATGCCGTGGACGATGCACCCCTCGGTGAATCCGGCCATGCCGGTCCGGATCACCGCCTCGGTGTCGATCCCGGCGGACTGCATGGCCTCGAGGTCGTCGAACTCGAAGCCACGGAGCCGCTCCATGGTCAGCAGGCGGCGGGTCACCAGCTCCGGGTGCGGGCGGGCGATGACGAAGCCCCGCTGTCCCAGCGTGGCGAACACCTCGGCCACGTCGAGCATGTTCTCGGCCTCGAGCCGGAAGTCGAGCTCCTCGGTGATGGTCTCGGCGAAGAGCTCCACGAGCGCCGGCGGATTGGCGAGCGCAGCGACGGGGATGCGTCCGACCAGCATCGGGGCGATCCACGACATGACCCGGAGGTCCTGTTCGACGCGGCGACGGATGGTGGGGCGCTGGACCTTGACCACCACCTCCTCGCCCGTCCGCAGGGTCGCAGCGTGGACCTGGGCGATCGACGCCGCGGCGATGGGTGTGGGGTCGAACGACGAGAAGACCGCCTCGATCGGACGGCCGAGCTCCTCGGCGACGACCTGCCGGACCTGGTCCCACGGCTCCGGGCGGACCTTGTCCCGGCAGAGCTTGAACTCGTCGACCAGCTCGGAGGGGAACAGGCCCTCGCCCGAGGAGATGATCTGCCCGAGCTTGATGTAGGTCGGACCGAGCCGCTCCGCCGCGACCCGCAACCGTCGGGACAGTCCGGCGATCGACCGGCTGCCCCCGGCGCGCCGCTCCCGGAGCGCCCACGGGACGAGCGCCACCGCCAGGTGGCCGGTCACGACCACGAGTCGGGGCAGCGGAGGGAGCCGACGGCGGCTCGTCAGCGTGGGCACCTGACGGCGCACCGAGTGGCGGAGCACCTGCAGGCCCCTCGCCCAGGTGAGCTGGTCCCGCCGGACCTCCCACGGTCCGTCGTCGGTGAAGGTGAAGCGCTCGGCCTCGGTCGGCTCGTCGGGGGGCTGGGGGTCGTCCACCTCGACAGTCAACCCTGCGCGTCGCCGGACGTGGAGCCGTCCCCGACGGCGGTGCGGACGTCGTCGAGGATCTCGGGGCGACAGACCAGCAGGTCGTCGATCTCGACGGGGCCCAGGTTGTACCGCAGGGGGGAGCCGTCGAGCCGGGTGCAGACGGCCCCGGCGGCCCGGGCCACGGCGACGGGAGCGCAGTTGTCCCACTGCTTCTGGCCACCGGCGTGCAGGTAGACGTCGGAGGTCCCGAGGACCACCGAGACGGCCTTGACGCCGGCGGAGCCCATCGGGACGAGCGTCGCCCCGAGTCGTCGGGCGGCCGAATCGGCCACGGCCGGCGGTCGGGTGCGGCTCACGGCCACCCGGATGGCGCCCCCGGTCGGCTCGGCCAGTGGTGTCGGCTCGGCGGTCGACAGCACCACGCCCCGGGCCGGCAGCGCGACCGCGCCCGCCGTCGGCTCGTGGTCCTCGACGAGCGCCACGTGGACCGCCCAGTCGTCGCGGCCCTCGCCGTACTCGCGCGTCCCGTCGAGTGGGTCGATGATCCACACCCGAGCGGCCTCCAGTCGGCCGGATGCCGGGTCGTGGGACTCGTCCTCCTCGCTCAGGACGGTGTCAGCAGGTCGCTCGGCCCGCAGGCGGTCGACGAGGTACTGGTGGGCGGCGAGGTCGCCGACGTCACGGACCACTCGGTCGTCGGCGCCCAGGGCCTCCAGACGGTCCCGGAGCCTGACGAGCAGGGCGCCGGCTCCACGGGCGAGCTCCTCGGCGAGGAGGTGATCGGAGGGGTCGGCCACGACGTCACCGTAGTGGCCGCCGGTTCAGCTGGCCGCAGCCTGGGTGCGACGGGCCTTGACCACGGGCGTGGTGTCGACCTTGCCGTGGGGTCGCTTGGCCTTGGCGTAGCAGCCGTCGTGGAAGTGCTCGACGCGCAACCAGACGCCCCGTTCGTAGACGTTGCAGATGACCTGCTTGTTGCGGACCTTGGCCTGGAACTTCACGCGCTCACCGCAGTGCACGCACTCGACGCTGCTCCCGGGCTCCACGTCGCGCAACACGGCGCGACTGGTGCGTTCGGGAGTGGCGCTCCTGCTGCGGCGGGAGGTCGCTCGACGGGACGTGGACGCTGGTGTCGTGGCCATGGGCCCAGCATCGCCGTGTCGTTCGGCCGCGCCACGCGTCGCAGCTGGGCAATCCATCCCACCGTGGGTGGATCCACCCAGTCGCTCGTCGAGCCCTCAGCGGGCGAGCGGCTTGTAGCGGATGCGGTGCGGCTGGCCGGCGTCGCCGCCGAGCTCACGTCGCCGGAACGTCTCGTACTCGCTGAAGTTCCCCTCGAACCACCGCACCTGTGAGTCGCCCTCGAACGCGAGGACGTGGGTGGCGATCCGGTCCAGGAACCACCGGTCGTGGGAGATCACCACGGCGCAGCCGGGGAAGGACTCGAGCGCGTCCTCCAGGGCCCGGAGGGTGTCGACGTCGAGGTCGTTCGTCGGCTCGTCCAGCAGGAGGACGTTGCCGCCGCTGCGGAGGAGCTTGGCCAGGTGCACGCGGTTGCGTTCGCCGCCGGAGAGGTCGCCCACCCGCTTCTGCTGGTCGGACCCCTTGAAGTTGAACCCGGCGCAGTACGCCCGGCCGTTGACCTCCCGGTTCCCGATCACGAGCACGTCCTGACCGTCGGTGATCTCGTCGTACACCGACGCGTCGGCGTCGAGCGTGTCCCGGGACTGGTCCACGTAGGCCAGCTCGACGGTGGAGCCCACGGTGAGCGTGCCGTCGTCCGGGTCGGTGTCGGCCGACCGCTCGCCCGTCGCTGCGGCGACGATCATCCGGAAGAGGGTCGTCTTCCCGGCGCCGTTCGGTCCGATCACTCCGACGATCCCGGCGCGGGGCAACGAGAACGAGAGGTCCTCGACCAGGAGGTGCTCGCCGAAGCCCTTCCGCAGGTGCTCGGCCTCGATCACCTGGTCACCGAGTCGCGGACCCGGGGGGATGCTGATCTCGAGCCTGCTCGAGGTGTCCCGGCTGGCCTCGGCCTCGCTCTGCAGCTGCTCGTAGGCCGAGAGCCGGGCCTTGGACTTGGCCTGTCGGGCCTTGGGTGCCATCCGGACCCACTCGAGCTCACGCTCCAGCGTCCGGATGCGGGCGGTCTGCTGCTTCTCCGACTGGGCCAGCCGGGCCTGCTTCTGCTCGAGCCAACCGGAGTAGTTGCCCTCGAAGGGGATGCCCCGTCCGTGGTCGAGCTCGAGGATCCAGGCGGCGACGTTGTCGAGGAAGTAGCGATCGTGGGTGATGGCGACCACGGTCCCTGCGTACTCCTGCAGGAACCGCTCGAGCCACGCCACCGACTCGGCGTCGAGGTGGTTGGTCGGCTCGTCGAGCAGGAGCAGATCAGGTCGTGACAGCAGGAGTCGACAGAGGGCCACCCGTCGTCGCTCGCCACCCGAGAGGGTCGTCACGTCGGCGTCACCGGGCGGGACTCGGAGGGCGTCCATGGCGATGTCGACGGTGCGCTGGAGGTCCCAGGCCCCAGCGGCCTCGATCGAGGCCTCGAGCTCGGCCTGCGCAGCGCCGAGCGCCTCGTAGTCGGCGTCCGGGTCGCTCCACCGGGCCATCAGCGCGTCGTAGTCGCTCAGGAGGCCCGCCACCGAGGCGACGCCGTCCATGACGTTCCCGGTCACGTCCTTGGCCGGGTCGAGCTGAGGTTCCTGCTCGAGCAGTCCGACGGTGAACCCCGGGGTGAGTCTCGCCTCGCCGGTGTAGCCGTCGTCGACGCCCGCCATGATCCGCAGGAGCGAGGACTTCCCGGAGCCGTTCGGTCCGATGACACCGATCTTGGCGCCGGGGTAGAAGGAGAGGGAGACGTCCTTGAGGACCTCCCGGTCCGGCGGGTGGAATCGGGAGACCTTGTGCATCGTGAAGATGAACTGCGCGCTCATGGGCGGTGATCGTAGGCCCGTGGCGGTCGTGGTCCCGATCCGGGCACCTGCCGGTCCGACGAACCGACCCCGGACGCGACACACGGCCCGGCTGGGCCGGGCCGTGTGCCGTGCCGTCGCTGCTCAGCGGCGACGAGCGGGTGCCTTGCGCTTGGCTGCTGCCTTGCGCTTGGCCGGTGCCTTCTTCTTGGCTGCTGCCTTGCGCTTGGCGGGAGCCTTCTTCTTGGCTGCTGCCTTGCGCTTGGCCGGTGCCTTCTTCTTGGCTGCTGCCTTGCGCTTGGCCGGTGCCTTCTTCTTGGCTGCTGCCTTGCGCTTGGCGGGAG
>CAIQNH010000191.1 GCA_903873135.1 uncultured Actinomycetes bacterium | reverse complement strand
GGTGCGCAGTGCGGCGTGCGGCAGGTGGGTGGCCAGGTCGACGGTGTGCGGCTTGGCCTCGATCGAGTCCAGGTACTGCGGGAAGGTCTCCCAGTCCCAGGTGAGCCCCTCGGCGAGCGCGGTGCCGGGGATGTCCTCGACCCCCTCGAGCAGGCTGATGAGCCAGGCGTGCCGATCCGGAGCGGCGGGAGCGAACCCGACGCCGCAGTTGCCCATGACGATCGTGGTGACGCCGTGCAGCGACGACGGGGCCACCACCGGGTCCCACGTCACCTGGCCGTCGAAGTGGGTGTGGATGTCGATGAACCCCGGGGTCACCAGCAGTCCGTCGGCGTCGATCTCCCGACGACCGACCACGCCGTCGGCCGCACCGTCGCCGACGGCGGTGATCACGCCGTCCTCCACCACCACGTCACCCGGGGTCGGTGCTGCGCCGGTCCCGTCGACGATGGTCGCGCTGCGGATCACCAGGTCGGCCACGAGGGCCCCCTCTCGGTCGGATCCGGTCAGCTGCGCTCACCGGATGGAGCGTTGGGCACCACCACGCTGCCACGCGTCGGGTGGACCTGCCACACCGGGCACCGCGCCAGCCGGTCCGCCGACCGCCCGCCGATCGGCTCGCCGGCGACGCCAGCGGCGGTACACGACGAACCCGAGCACGACCAGACCCACCACGCTCAGGAAGGCGAGCACGGGGACCACGATGGCCAGCACGGTCAGGAGGACCGACGAGACGTCCTCGAGGATCGACACGACCGGATTCCCGATGCCACCGGTCCCCGCCGTGACCACCGGCCGCACGGCGCTCCGGCCGGCGTGGATCGAGCCGCCGAGCAGCAGCCCGAGGCCGGCGGCGACGAACGGGTGGACCTCGGTGAGCAGGTTCTCCTGGGCCATCACGACGACGGCACCTGACGCCGGGGCGACGAGCGCCCCCACGGCGTGCAGCACGTGGTCGACCGCCGGGATCTTGTCGCCGATCAGGTCGACCAGGAAGACCACTGCGAGCACGACGAGCACCGGGGTGCTCCCGAGCTCGTCGAACGGGGCGCTGAGCTGGACCACGCCCGTCCGCTGGGCGACACCCAGCGCCAGCAGGGGGATCCAGGCGTTGAGGCCCGAGGCCGCGCCGAGGCCGACGGCCCCGAGGAGGTTGGTGATCATGGTGATCTCCACGGGCGCCAGTCTGACCGAGGACCCGGTTCGACCGCAGCCGTCGCGCGGACGTTCCCGAGCGGCCGCTCAGGAACGGACCGCCGACACCCTCAGATGAGGTCTGCGAAGAAGTCGTTGCCCTTGTCGTCGGTGACGATGAACGCCGGGAAGTCCTCGACCTCGATCCTCCAGATGGCCTCCATCCCCAGCTCCGGGTACTCGAGCACCTCGACCGACCGGATGGAGTCCTGGGCGAGGATGGCGGCCGGCCCACCGATCGACCCCAGGTAGAACCCGCCGTGCTCGGCGCACGCCCGGCGCACCTGCGGCGACCGGTTGCCCTTGGCGAGCGTCACCAGGCTGCCACCGTGCTGCATGAACAGGTCGACGTAGGAGTCCATGCGGCCGGCCGTGGTGGGGCCGAAGCTCCCGGAGGGCATCCCCTCGGGGGTCTTGGCCGGACCCGCGTAGTAGATCGGGTGGTCCTTGACGAACTGCGGGAGTCCCTCGCCACGGTCGATGCGCTCCTTGAGCTTGGCGTGGGCGATGTCGCGAGCCACCACCATCGGCCCCGTCAGCGAGAGCCTCGTCCGCACGGGGTACTGCGACAGCTGGTTGCGGATCTCGTCCATCGGCCGGTTCAGGTCGACGGGCACCACCTCGGTCGAGACGTCCGCGTCGGTGACCTCGGGCAGGTACCTCGCCGGGTCGGTCTCGAGCTGTTCGACGAACACCCCCTCAGCGGTGATCTTCCCCAGGCTCTGCCGATCCGCAGAACAGCTCACCCC
>CAIQNH010000190.1 GCA_903873135.1 uncultured Actinomycetes bacterium | reverse complement strand
GTCACGTCGCCGAGTCCGGGCACCGTCAGCGAGTCCGGACTGGGCAGCAACGAACCGTTCCCCAGCTGACCTTCCGAGTTCCCACCCCAGCAGCGGACGGTTCGGTCGGCCAGGAGTGCGCACGTGTGGTCTCCGGCGGCCGCGATCTGCACTGCGGTGGAGATGCCGGTCGACCGGGGCGCGAGCGGCACATCGTTGAAGTTCCCGATCCCGAGTTGGCCCGAGTGGTTCGCCCCCCAGCACAACACAACACCGGAGGCGGTCAGGGCACAGGTGTGGTCGGCACCCGCCACCACCTGCGCCGCGTTCACGATCCCCGACACCTCGACGGGCGACCACGCATCGTTGGTGGTGCCGTCGCCGATCTGCCCGGAGGCGTTGGCACCCCAGCAGCGCACCCGGCCACCACCCACGACGGCGCAGCTGTGACCTGAGTCGGAGTCGACGACCTCACCGGCGCGGGGGAATGCAGGGAGCGGCTCGTAGTACCCGAGCACGTCGACCAGGTAGGCGGCGGACCCACCCAGGTTCCGGATCCCCAGGTCGGCCGTACCGCTGAGCGCCAGGGGAAGGGTGCCGGTGTTCGTGATCCCCCCGACGGGGCTGTAGTTGAGGAAGGTCGCCGTCGGGGTTCCCCCGGCCGGAGCGATCTGCGTGAACCCGGTACCGGCCGGTGACACCGCCGTCACCGACGCCTCGACGGCGGCCGCGCGCTGCGGGACGCCGCAACCGAGGCCGCTCGAAGTGCCCTGGCCGCTGAACGCGACACGATCGCCGGCCGTCTGGAAGGTCCTGGTGACCCCCGCACCGAGCGGGCCGCCGGCGTTGCGGGTGTCGACCGTCCGGCACGGAGTGACCGTCTGGTAGCGGGACCCCGCACCCGGCGACGTCGTGTAGTACCCCTGCACGTCGATGCGGACGTGGACGGTTCCGCCCAGGTTCTGCACCGCGAGGTCCACCGGGCTCACGTTCGACAACGTGACGCTGCCGGTGTTCGTGATCCCCGTGCCGTCCGTGTAGTTGATGAACGCCGAGGCGGCGATCAGCCCGTCGTTGGGGGACACCCGGGCGAATCCGGTCCCTGCCGGCGTGATCACCGTCAGCGCGATCTCCACGCCCGGCACGCCGTCAGGGATGCCGCAGCCACCGGATCGACCGCCCTGGGTGTCGAAGATCGCACCGGATCCCGCCATCTGGAAGTACCGGAACGTGTCCGGGGCGACCGGCGAGCCACCGAAGGAGGCGCGGGTGTCGACCGCCTTGCACGGCGAGGGGAGGGGCACGTAGTTCGCCCCGCCCGCCGGGGTGAAGAAGCCCTGGATGTCGACGATGACGTGGACCGTCCCGCCGAAGTTCGCCACGGAGAGATCGAGTTGTTCGGCCGTGTTGATCGGCACGGTGCCGGTGTTCGTGATGCCGCGACCGACCGTGTAGTTGAGGAACGCGGCGTTCACGGACGGTCCCGTCGGGAACGCCCGCAGGAACCCGTTCGCACCCGATGGCGCGACGGCGGTGATCGAGACCTCGACGGCCTGCGCATCGGCGGGAACCGAACAGCCCGAGACGCTGCCGCCCTGGAAGTCGAAGCTGGAGGTCCCGCGCATCTGGAACGGGCGCGTCTCGCCGGCCACCAGGTCGCCCCCTGCCACGCCTGGCTTGCGCGTGTCGACCGCCCGACAGGGCGACGCCAGCGCGGTGTAGCCCAGTCCACCCGCCACGGGAGCAGCGGATGCTGCCGGCGCCGCGACCGGCGAGTCCTCGGGCACCACTCCCTCGACCACCGCCCCGGCGAACCCCAGAACGGCACCCACCAGCGCCACGGCCACGAGCACACCGACAGACCTGCGAACCGACATCGCCCAATCCCTCCAGATGCCCGTTGGCGAAGGCCTCCGGTCACACCGACAGCTCGCACGCTAGTCGGAGGCCCGAGGCACCTGCTCACGACAGCACTCTGTGGTGCGAGCTCCATGCCATGGCATG
>CAIQNH010000189.1 GCA_903873135.1 uncultured Actinomycetes bacterium | reverse complement strand
GACCTCGGCGTCGACTACGTCCAGGGGTACCTGACCGGACGCCCACTGGACCCGGAGGCCTTCGCGGCCCACGCCGAGACCCACTGGAGTCCGCTCACGACCCCGAGGCGAGCTCCGTGACCCGGAGCTCCGGGTCGGCGTCCACGTCGGCGTCGTGGAACAGGATCGGCCGGAGCAGACGATCCGCGTAGGCCACCGTGCCGTCGACGTGTCGCTCCGACCCGGGATCACCCGACTGGCCGTAGGCGAGCACGCCGAATCCCACCGGCCCGTCGTCGGTCACCTCGAGCGCTGCGAGCCAGCTCGTCCCGTAGGTGACCTGGTAGCCACCGTGCGCGAGTCCGGAGCGGTCACGACCGGCGACCCGAGCCGGGCCGGGCGGGACCGGCTCGAGCGACGCCGACGGCAACGCCCCGGTGGCACCCAGCACGTTCACCACACCCTCCACCTCGGTCCCACCGGGCACCGGTACGACCGTCCCACCACGCACGGCCCACTGCACCTCCCGGAGCGGCGCACCGGGGTCGACGCCCGCCTCGGCCAGCACCCGAACGGCGTGACCGACCGCTCGCAGGACCGGATCCGCCGAGGGCTCCGCCGCGGTGCGGGGCGGAAGCCCTCGGGGCGTGGCCAGCGGGTCCTCGGGGTCGAACGCCTCGACGAACACCGGACCGGCGGCCCGGAGGTCACCCGGGGCGAACTCGCTGAGGAACTCCCGCCAGAGCGCCACGCCACAGGAGTCGAGCGCGACACGGCGATCCCAGGCCTCCAGCACGTCGGCCACGGCGTGCGGGTCGACCGGGTGGCCCTCCACCTCGTAGGGCCCGGTGTCGCGCCGGCGCGCCACGACCTCGTCGAGCAGCAGGTCGGCCGACCCCGAGGAGCCCTCGTACACGGCGTCGAGCAGATCCTCGAGCACCACGTCGCCGCGCTCGACCAGTTCGACCGCCTGCCGCAGGTTCTGGCGGGTCCGCAGCGAACGAGCGGTGCGCTCCAGTCCGCACAGGACCGGGTACCCCTCGAGCGGCTCCGCCGGGTGGGTCAACCAGTGGGAGTCGTTCGCATTGACCACCACGTCGCGACGTCGGAGCTCGGGGAGCGCACCGGGCGGCTCGAGACCCGGCGCCCGGGCATCCGGGTGGTCCTGCCACTCGTCGTCCGGGTCGCTCCCGTCCAGCATCGCGATCCGGAACTCGAACATCAGCGCCGCCACCGGGTCGGTGTCGAGCCGGACCCGGAATCGTTCCTGGGCGGACTCGGTGAGCCGGGGCGTGGCCGACGCGTCGGTGTACCAGACGTCGCCGGCGGCGTCGGCAGCGAGGGTGTTGACCCACGGGAGACCACCCACCTCGTGGAACACCGAGCGGAACTCGTCGAGCGAGCCGGCCAGGTCCATCCGCAGGAACTGCTCGACGAACGCGTGGTTGTCCAGATTGGCGTCCCGGTAGGTGAACCCCGTCCCGCCGCCCCAGCCGAGCATCGGCACGTTGAGCATCGGCCCGTGGTGGGTCGTCCACAGCGTCCGGGTGACCGGGTCGCCGCCGGCGACCTCGGCGGTCACCTCGACGGGCGTCATCGACCGGACCTCGTCGCCGTAGCGGTACCGGGTCGGGTCGTCCGGCTCGAGGTCGAGCCGGTAGACGGTGAACCGGTGCCCGGCGGAGAACGTGTGGGTCCACGCCACGTGCCGGTTGGTGCCGATCTGGACGGCGGGCGTGCCGAGCAGGCTCACTCCGTAGACGTCGAGCAGGCCGGGGATCTGCAGGTGACACTCCCAGAACCGCGACTCGGCGAACCACGGGAAGTGCGGGTTGACGAGCACCATGCCGTGACCCGACGCCGTGGCGTCGCCACCCACGGCCCAGCCGTTGCTCCCCACCGTCGGTGCGCCGAGCGACTCGAGCGGTGCGGGCGGGGTGAACCCGCCCGGCTCCGGTGCCTCCGCCCGACCGATCAGCTGCACCAGGTTGCGTCCCGAGCCCATCAGCCCGACGTCGCCGAGCCAGGCGTAGAAGTCGAGCTCGTCGACCGGTCCGATCCACGCAGCGTCGCGACACCACTCCGGGAGGCGGTGTTCCCCCGCGTCCACCTCCGCCACCACCCGGTTGAGACCGGCGACGTAGCCACGGATGAGCGACCGTGCCTCCGGCGACTGGGCGGAGCGGAAGGCCTCGGCCCGGCCACGCAGGTCGAGGAGTCGGTACCCCCGGTCGGACGACACGCACGAGTCGTCGCGGCCGGCACCCCAGTGCGCGGCGCGTTCGCCCCGCACCTTGACGATCTGGTCGGCGATCACCGGCCGGTGGTCCCGGGCGCACGCCCAACCCTGCCCGTAGCCGAGCGACCCCCAGTCCTCGGCCGTCACGTGCGCCACCCCGTGGGTCGTGGTGCGGACCCGGGCGCGGT
>CAIQNH010000188.1 GCA_903873135.1 uncultured Actinomycetes bacterium | reverse complement strand
TGGCAGACCCTCAGGGTGCTCGACGAGGAGGTGGCCGACGCTCCCGGGGCGGTGATCGTCGACCTCGAGCGAACGTACCGGTCGAGGATCGCGCTGCTGGGCTGAGTTGGCACGGCCCGGTCGCCGACGACCCATTCGCAGAATCTCGCCCCCGACACCGCTGATCTCGTACCGACGGTTCGTCTCCAGCGAACGAGGCGTACAAGTTCGGAGGGGGGGGTGAGGTCAGGAGATGGCGGCCTGACGGAGGGCGTGGTCGGCCAGCACCAGGAGCACGGCTGCCTCGACCATCGGGACGGCCCGGGGGAGCACGCAGGGATCGTGCCGGCCCTTGGCCTCCAGCGTCACGGCCTCGCCGGAGGTGGTGACGGTCTGTTGCGCCGAGGCCACCGTCGCCGTCGGCTTGAACGCCACCCGGATCACCACGTCCTCGCCGTTGGTGATCCCACCCTGCACGCCCCCTGAGTGGTTGCTGGTGGTGCGGGTACGGCCCTGCTCGTCGGTGACGAACGGGTCGTTGTGCTCGGTGCCGGTCATGGTGGTCGACGCGAACCCCGAGCCGAGCTCGAAGCCCTTGGTGGCCGGTAGGGACATGACCGCCTTGGCCAGGTCGGCCTCGAGCTTGTCGAACACCGGCTCACCCCAGCCCGCCGGCACGTTGCGGGCCACGCAGCGGACGGTCCCGCCGAGCGAGTCGCCGTCGCGACGCGCCTGCTCGATCGCAGCGGTGATGCGGGCTGCCGCCTCCGGGTCGGGGCACCGTGTGGGGTCGGCCTCGACCTGGTCCAGCGTGACCGTCGACGAGTCGACCGCAGCCTCGATCCCGTGCACGCTGTCGA
Organism: uncultured Actinomycetes bacterium; assembly: GCA_903873135.1. Classification (GTDB taxonomy): domain Bacteria; phylum Actinomycetota; class Acidimicrobiia; order Acidimicrobiales; family Microtrichaceae; genus SXMI01. Next base: position 11,282 of record CAIQNH010000188.1, on the reverse strand, counting down.
CCCAGGCCAGGACCTCGACACCGTGGCGCTCGGCGAGGAGTCTGCGGGCCACGGCGCCGGCGGCGACCCGACCGATCGTCTCCCGGGCCGAGGCCCGTCCGCCACCCGCCACGGCCCGGATGCCGTACTTGGCGTCGGTCGTGAAGTCGGCGTGGCTGGGCCGGTAGACCTCGGACAGGTGGTCGTAGGCGCCGGAGCGGGCGTCTGCGTTGCGGACCAGCATGGCGATCGGACTGCCGAGCGTGAGACCGTCGACGGTCCCCGAGAGGATCTCGACCCGATCGGCCTCGTCACGCTGGGTGACGAGCCGGCTCTGGCCGGGCCGTCGTCGGTCGAGGTCGGGCTGGACGTCGGCCTCGGTCAGCGCCAGTCGGGGCGGGCAGCCGTCGACCACCACGCCCACCCCACCGCCGTGGGACTCACCGAACGTGGTGACGCGGAACAGGACACCGCTGGAGGACGACACGGGGCCAGTATGGCAGTCGCCCCTCCCGGCCCCCCGGAGCGTTCCGCGACCGGCGGACGGCACGTGGAACACCTGTTCGGGCGGTAGCATCCTGCGGTGGCCCGCTCCTCACCGGCACGACCCGGCGACCGCATCGTCATCCGGGGAGCCAGGGAGCACAACCTCTGCGACGTCTCGCTCGAGCTGCCACGTGACCGACTGATCGTGTTCACCGGTCTCTCGGGGTCGGGCAAGTCGTCGCTCGCGTTCGACACCATCTACGCCGAGGGTCAGCGTCGGTACGTGGAGTCGCTCTCCGCCTACGCCCGCCAGTTCCTCGGGCAGATGGACAAGCCCGACGTCGACGTGATCGAGGGGCTCAGCCCGGCCATCTCGATCGACCAGAAGTCGGCGTCGCGCAACCCCCGTTCCACCGTCGGCACCGTCACCGAGGTCTACGACTACCTGCGACTGCTGTTCGCCCGGGTCGGCGTGCCGCACGACCCGGAGACCGGCGAACGGCTGGTGCGCCAGACGCCGCAGCAGATCGTCGACCGGATCCTCCACCTGCCCGAGGGCACCCGGTTCCAGGTCATCGCACCGGTGGTCCGCGGTCGCAAGGGTACCTACGAGCAGCTCCTGGCCGACCTGGCCTCCCGGGGCTTCGGTCGGGTGCGCATCGACGGCGAGCTCCTGGAGCTGCCCATCGAGGTGGACCTGGCCCGCTACGAGCAGCACACGATCGAGGTCGTCGTGGACCGCCTCGTCCTGCGTGAGGGGATCGAACGCCGGCTGACCGACTCGATGGAGTCAGCGCTCGCACTGGCCGACGGGATCGCGCAGATCGAGATCGTGCCGCGCGACGGCGACGACGACGCCGAGCCGGAGCTCCTCACGTTCTCGGAGCGTCTGGCCCGGCCGTCGGACGGCAAGAGCTTCGAGGAGCTGGCACCCAGGAACTTCTCGTTCAACAGCCCGTACGGTGCGTGCTCCACCTGCGACGGCCTGGGCACCACCTTCGAGGTCGACCCGGAGCTCGTCGTGCCCGATCCGGAGGCGTCCATCGCCGAGGGGGCGATCGCTCCGTGGGCCTCCGGTCACGCCCGGTACTTCCAGCGCCTGCTCGCCTCGGTGTGCGAGGCCTACGACATCGACCCGGACCTCCCGTGGGAGCGTCTGTCGGCCAAGCACCGCAAGCTCCTGTTGCACGGGGTCGGGGTGAACCAGCGGGTCGACGTCCGGTTCCGCAACCGCTACGGACGGGTCCGCAACTACAGCGCCCAGTACGAGGGCGTCATCCCGTACCTCCGTCGGCGACACACGGAGGCCGAGTCCGACGGCGCCCGTGAGGCGGTGGAGGGCTACATGCGGCTGGTGCCCTGCGCCACGTGCGACGGTGCCCGCCTCAACCCGTACGCGCTCGCCGTCACGGTCGACGACCTCAACGTGCACGAGCTGTGCTCCCTGCCGATCGGCGAGTCGGCGGCCCGGTTGGCCGACCTCCACCTCGACGAGCGGCAGCAGCTGATCGCCGAGCGCATCCTCAAGGAGATCAACTCCCGGTTGAGGTTCCTCTGCGACGTGGGTCTGCACTACCTGTCGCTGTCCCGCTCCGCCGCCACGCTCTCGGGCGGGGAGGCGCAGCGGATCCGGCTGGCATCGCAGATCGGCTCCGGTCTGGTCGGTGTGCTGTACGTGCTCGACGAGCCGTCGATCGGGCTCCACCAGCGCGACAACCACCGGTTGATCGAGACCCTGGAACGGCTCCGCAACCTGGGCAACACGGTCCTGGTGGTCGAGCACGACGAGGACACCATCCAGGCGGCCGACCACGTGGTCGACATCGGGCCGGGAGCCGGTGAGCACGGAGGCCGGGTGGTCCACAGCGGCACGGTCGCGTCGTTGCTGCGCAACAAGGAGTCGATCACCGGTCAGTACCTGTCGGGTCGGCGGTCCATCCCCGTGCCCGAGCTCCGACGTGAGCCGGCGGGCGAGTGGTTGTCGATCAAGGGCGCCCGGGAGCACAACCTCCGGTCGATCGACGTGGACATTCCGCTCGGGTGCTTCGTGGCGGTGACGGGTGTGTCCGGGTCGGGCAAGTCGACGCTCGTGAACGACATCCTGCTGCGCTCGCTCATGCAGCACGTCTACGGCTCCAAGGTGCCGCCGGGTCTGCACAAGCGGATCGACGGGCTCGACGCGCTCGACAAGGTGATCGACATCGACCAGTCGCCGATCGGCCGCACGCCGCGCTCCAACCCGGCGACCTACACGGGTGTGTTCGACCACATCCGCAAGCTCTTCGCGCAGACGACGGAGTCCAAGACCCGCGGCTACCTGCCCGGGCGGTTCAGCTTCAACGTGAAGGGTGGACGGTGCGAGGCGTGTGCCGGCGACGGGACGATCAAGATCGAGATGCACTTCCTGCCCGACGTCTACGTGCCGTGCGAGGTCTGCAAGGGGGCTCGCTACAACCGGGACACCCTCGAGGTGACGTTCAAGGGCCTGAACATCTCCGAGGTGCTCAACCTCCCGTGCGAGGAGGCGCTCGAGTTCTTCGCCAACCAGCCGACCATCGCCCGCCACATGCAGACCCTGGTCGACGTCGGACTGGGCTACGTGCGGCTGGGCCAGCCCGCGACGACCCTGTCGGGGGGTGAGGCGCAGCGGGTCAAGCTGGCCTCCGAGCTGGCCAAGCGGTCCACCGGCCACACGATCTACCTGCTCGACGAGCCGACGACCGGCCTGCACTTCGAGGACATCCGCAAGCTGCTCACCGTGCTGAGCCGGCTGGTGGACCAGGGCAACACGGTGCTCGTGATCGAGCACAACCTCGACGTGATCAAGACCGCCGACTGGATCGTCGACCTGGGTCCGGACGGCGGAGCCGGCGGTGGCCTGGTGATCGCCGAGGGCACCCCGGAGCTGGTGGCGAAGGTGCCGGAGAGCGCCACGGGCGCCTTCCTGGCCCCGCTGCTCGGCATCGACCGCTGATCAGGTGATCTCGAGCATCCGTTCCAGGGCGACCCGCGCCCAGTGGGCGGTGTCCTCGTCGACGGTGATCCGGTTGGGGACCCGACCGTCGACGAGCTCCTCGAGTGTCCAGCACAGGTGCGCTGCGTCGATGCGGAACATGGTCGAGCACGGACAGATCAGCGGGTCGAGCGACTCCACCGTCACGTCGGTCTCGGCGTCGAGCCGCTGGACCAGGTGGATCTCCGTGCCCACGCCGACGACGGACCCGGCGGGGAGTGCCTCGACGGTCCGGATGATGAAGTCGGTGGAGCCGACGTGGTCGGCGAGCTCGCAGACGTCGTGCGCGCACTCGGGGTGCACGACGACGACCCCGTCGGGGTGTCGCTGCCGGAAGTCGTGGACGTGCTCCGGGCGGAACCGCTGGTGCACGGAGCAGTGTCCCCGCCACAGGAGGAAGGTGGCCTCGGCGACGTCGGCGTCGGTGAGGCCGCCCTGCTCCAGGTGTGGGTTCCACACCCGCATGTCGGCCTCGGTGTAGCCCATCTGGTGGCCGGTGTTGCGGCCCAGGTGCTGGTCGGGGAAGAACAGGACCTGTCGTCCCCGCGGGCCGGCCGGGTCGCGCAGCGCCCACTCGAGCACGGCCCGGGCATTGGTCGAGGTGCACACTGCGCCACCGTTGCGGCCGACGAAGGCCTTGAGGTTGGCTGCGGAGTTCATGTAGGTGATCGGCACGACCCCCTCGATGTCGGTCAGCCCGGCGATGGCCTCCCACGCCTCCTCGACGGAGTCGATGTCGGCCATGTCGGCCATGGAGCAGCCGGCGTTGAGGTCGGGCAGGACGACGTGCTGGTGGTCGCCGGTGAGGATGTCGGCGGACTCGGCCATGAAGTGGACGCCGCAGAACACGATGAACTCGGCCTCGGGGTGCTCCTTGGCCAGCACCGAGAGGCGGAACGAGTCACCCCGGGCGTCGGCCCAGCGCATGACCTCGTCACGCTGGTAGTGGTGGCCCAGGATGAAGAGCCGGTCGCCGAGCGTGGCCTTGGCCTCACCGATGCGTCGAGCCAGGTCCTCTGGGCTCGCGGCGGTGTACTCCTCGGGCAGTGGCCGCTGCAGACGGAGCATGGATGGACCTCCTGTGACACCACCCTCGGGTGGCGCTGGGGCGCTCGATGTGACCGGTGGGGGCAGCCTGGTCGCCACGCCACGGGGTTGTCGGTCTCGAACGCTGTTGTCGCCGGGTGCCAGGCCGGTGACCGCATGGTAGCCCGCCGCGGTGACAGCGGAGGTAGCGTCTCGGCGATGCTCGAGCGGCCACCGGCGGGGAGCATCCCGGACGCACCGGGGAGCTACCAGTTCCTGGACCACGACGGCCGGGTGATCTACGTCGGGAAGGCCCGATCGTTGCGCCAGCGACTGGCCAACTACTTCCAGGCGCCCGCCAACCTCCCGGTCAGGACCGCCCAGATGGTGGCGGCGGCCGAGTCGGTCGAGTGGATCCAGGTGAGCAACGAGGTCGAGGCGCTCATGCTCGAGTACTCCCTCATCAAGCAGCACCGGCCCCGGTTCAACGTGCGACTGGTCGACGACAAGTCGTACCCCTACCTGGCGCTGACGGTCTCCGACGAGTGGCCCCGTCCGATGGTGGTGCGGGGGCGTCGACGGAAGGGCACCCGCTACTTCGGACCGTACGCACACGCCTACGCCATCCGGGAGACGCTGGACGAACTCCTGCGGACCTTCCCGCTGCGCACCTGCTCCGACACCAAGTTCCGACGGCACGAGCGTCAGGGTCGGCCGTGCCTGCTGTTCCACATCGAGAAGTGCTGCGGGCCCTGCATCGGAGCCGTGGAACGGGAGGACTACGACCGTCTGGTCGCAGACCTGGCCGGGTTCCTCGACGGTGACACCGAGCCGGTCGTCGGAGCGCTCCAGCGGCAGATGGCGGCTGCGTCGGCCGAGCTGGACTTCGAGACCGCCGCCCGGGTCCGGGACCGGCTCGCGGCGGTGGAACGAGCCGTGGAGCGTCAGCAGATGGTCGGCGGACGTGACGAGGACGTGGACGTCGTGGGGGTGGTCGAGGATCCGCTGGAGGCGTCGGCCCAGGTGTTCTTCGTCCGCCGAGGTCGCGTGGTCGGTCGGCTGGGGTTCGTGCTCGACAAGGTGATGGATCTCTCACCGGCGCAGACCGTGGCGGCGGTGCTCGAGCAGGTCTACGGGGAGGAGCCGGCGGTCGGCTACCCCAAGGAGGTGCTCGTCCCCGTCCTGCCCGACGACGTGGGGCTCTACGAGGAGTACCTCGGTGCCGGCCGCGGCAGCCGCGTGCGGCTCCGGGTACCCCAGCGGGGCGACAAGGTGCAGCTCGCCGAGACGGTCGAACGCAACGCAGCCGACGCGTTCGCCCGGCACCGCCTGCGGCGGGGGAGCGACCACAACAGTCGGGCCCGGGCGCTCAACGAGCTGCAGCGCGCCCTCGCCCTCCCCGACGCCCCGCTGCGGATCGAGTGCTACGACATGAGCCACCTGCAGGGGTCGGACTACGTGGGGTCGATGGTGGTCATGGAGGACGGGCTCCCGCGGCCGTCGGAGTACCGGAGGTTCCGGCTCCGGGGCGTGGAGGGCAACGACGACTTCGCCGCCATGGAGGAGGTGCTCCGTCGGCGGTTCACGAACTACCTCGAGGAGTCGGCGCTGCCCGCCTCGGAGCGGGGTCGATTCGCCTACCCGCCCCAACTGCTGCTGGTGGACGGTGGCAGGGGTCAGCTGTCGGTGGCGGTCCGGGTGCTGGCCGAGCTGGGCCTGACCGACCGGATCCCCACGGCGGCGCTCGCCAAGGAGTTCGAGCAGGTCTTCGTGCCGGGCCGCAGCGCACCCGTCGAGGTCCCGCGGGGGAGCGAGGCGCTGTTCCTGCTGCAACGCATCCGGGATGAGTCGCACCGCTTCGCGCTCAGCTACCACCGTCAGCTCCGAGGTCGTCGGGTGACCACCTCCGTGCTCGACGAGGTGCCGGGCCTCGGCCCGCGTCGCCGGGAGCGCCTGCTCGACGAGTTCGGCGGCATCGTGGGGCTGCGGCGGGTCAGCCTGGACGACCTCCTGGCCCGGTCGTGGCTGCCCGACGACGTGGCCGTCGCCGTGCACGACGCGCTGCACGCCACCGGGGACGACCGTGGGTGACGCGGACCGTCCGGTGCTCGACGAGTGGGAGCGTCACGCCGCGTGGTGGCGACGGGAGTTCACCGCCGGCGCCGACGACGAGTACACGCAGCAGATCCTCCCGCTCGTGCGGGGCGCCCTCCCGTCGCAGGGGCTCGTCCTCGACGTCGGGTGCGGCGACGGCCAGGTGGGGAGCTACGCCGTGTCCGATGGTCGGGCCGTGGTCGGCGTCGACGCGGTGCGCTCGCAGCTGGTGGCAGCCCGAACCCGGGACGGTTCCCGGTTCGCCCAGGGGACGGTCACGTCGTTGCCGGTCGCCTCGTCGGCGGTCGACGCCGTGGTGTGCTCGCTCGTGCTGGAGCACGTGGCGGACCTCGACGCCGCGCTGGCCGAGGCGGCTCGGGTGCTCCGGCCCGGTGGCGTGCTCGTGGTCGTCATGAACCACCCGCTGCTCCAGTCCCCGGGGAGCTGCTGGATCGACGACCAGGTGCTCGACCCGCCCGAGCAGTACTGGCGGGTCGGGGCGTACCTCCGCGAGGCCACGACCGTCGAGGACGTGGACGACGGCGTCGAGCTCACGTTCCACCACCGTCCGCTCGGCAGGTACGTCAACGCCGCAGGTGCACTGGGTCTGCGTCTCGAGCGGCTCGAGGAACCGCCGCCGCCGACGAGGCACCTGGAGGAGTTCTGGAACTTCTCCGGTGCCGAGAGCATCCCCCGACTCGCCGTGCTCGTGTTCCGTTCGTCCTGAGCCCCCCGGACGCGGCGACGCCCGCCGGTCCCGGGGGACCGACGGGCGTCGCAACGTGGAGGGGGTGGATCAGCAGCCCTCGGACGGAGCGGTGATCACGCCACCGAGCACGTGGATGGTGCCGTTCGAGCCCTCGATGTCGGTCGTGACGATCGGCACGCCACCGATGGTCAGCTCCTCGCCGACCTTCTCGACCTTGACCTTGCCGCCGAGCGTCTCGACGCAGGTGCCCGCAGCGGCGGTCGCAGCGGCCGAGTCGACCTTGCCGGAGATCACGTGGAGCTTGAGGACGTCGGTGAGCGCACCGGTCGGGTCGGCTGCCAGAGCGGCGAGCGTGTCGGCCGGGACCGCAGCGAAGGCCTCGTTGGTCGGTGCGAACACGGTGAACGGACCGGTGCCCGAGAGGGTCTCGCCGAGCCCGGCGGCCGTCACGAGCTCCACGAGGGTGGAGAAGTCCGGGTTGCCGGCGGCGATGTCCACGATCGTGCCGGTCTCGCCGGCCGCGGTCGTGGTCGTCTCGCCCTCGGCGGCCGTCGTGGTGGTGTTGCTGTTGGCCTCCTGCGCGGACTTGTCGTCGCTGCTGCACGCAGCGGTGACGAGGCCGAGCCCGAGGACGACGGCGACGAGGGTGGACAGGGTCTTGCTGCGCATCGGAGCGCCTCCTTGGTTGGGTTGTGAGCTACTTCGTGCAGGTGCCCCGTTCCGGATGCACCCGGGCCCGCTAGCGTCTCCGTCGTGGTCGATCTGGTCGTCATCGCCGGGATGTCCGGGGCCGGGAGGACCCAGGTCGGCAAGAACCTGGAGGACCTGGGGTGGTTCGTCATCGACAACCTCCCGTCCGAACTGGTCCCGAAGGTCGCTGAACTGGCCCGGTTCCAGGAGGACACGGCCCCGCTGGCCCTCGTCGTCGGGACCGGAGCCGACGCCGCCCTGGTGGCGACCGAGCTGGAACGCCTCCGGGAGACGGGCGCGGCGATCCGTACGGTGTTCCTCGACGCGTCGACCGCCACCCTGGTCCGGCGCTACGGGGAGTCCAAGCGCCGGCACCCGCTGCTCGCCGAGACCGGCTCCGTCGAGGCGGCTGTGGAGCAGGAGCGGGAGCTGCTCGGCGAGGTCCGCGGCGCCGCCGACGTGCTGATCGACACGACCGACCTGAACGTCCACGATCTCCGAGCCCGGGTCCACGACCTGTTCGGTGCCGGGGACAGCTCGTCGAGGACGCAGGTGACGGTGACGTCGTTCGGGTTCAAGCACGGCGTCCCGCCCGATGTGGACCTGGTCCTCGACTGCCGGTTCCTCCCCAACCCGTACTGGGTCGAGGACCTGCGGCCACTGTCCGGTCGTGACGCCGAGATCCAGGAGTACGTGAACTCGTTCCCGATCACGGCCGAGTTCGTCCGCAAGGTGGAGGAGCTCCTCGAGATGCTCCTCCCGGCCTACCTGGAGGAGGGCAAGGCGGTCCTCACCGTCGCCTTCGGTTGCACGGGCGGTCGGCACCGTTCGGTGGCGATCGCCGAGCAGGTGGCCGGATGGCTCCTCGAGCGCGGCGTGGAGACCCGGATCCGTCACCGGGACGTGGAACGGTGAGCGGCCCGTCCGTCGTGGCCGTCGGTGGCGGTCACGGCCTCGCCGCCACGCTGCGCGCCGGGCGCGGCTACGCCGGTTCGGTCACGGCGGTGGTGTCGGTGGCTGACGACGGCGGCTCCACCGGACGACTCCGGGCGGCGGGGGACCGGCCGGCGCCCGGCGACCTCCGCAAGTGCCTGGTCGCGCTCGCCGGCGAGCCGTCACCGCTCCTCCGGGCGATGGAGCACCGCTTCGACGCCGGCGAGCTCGAGGGACACGCGTTCGGCAACCTGCTCATCGCGGCGCTCGAGGACTCCGAGGGCGACCTGGTCGCCGCGCTCGACGAGGTCGGCCGCCTGCTGGGCACCGTCGGCAGGGTGCTCCCGACCACCACCGTGCCGATCCAGCTGCGCGGGGTCGTGGGTTCCGGCGCAGAGGTGCGCGGCCAGGTGGCCGTGGCGCGACAGCCCGACCTGGACGTGGTGACGGTGGAGCCACCCGACGCTCCGGCCTGCCCGCCGGCCGTGGAGGCGATCGTCGCCGCCGACCAGGTGGTCCTCGGCCCCGGATCGCTCTACACCAGCGTCCTCGCCGCCGTCGCCGTCCCCGGGATCGGCGACGCCCTGCGGGCCGCTGCTGACCGGGTGGTCTACGTGTGCAACCTGCGTCCGCAGGCGTCCGAGACCGCCGGGTACGGGGTCGCCGAGCACGTGGAGGCGCTCGGGCGCCACGGGATCGAGCCGGCCGTCGTGGTCTACGACCCGTCCACCATCGGCGACCCCCCGGCGGGGGTCACGGGCCGGGCGGTGCCCGCCCCGCTGGCCGATCCCGGCGACGGGGCGCACCGCAGCGAGCTGCTGGGGCCCGTCCTCGCCGAGCTCGCAGGTGCGAACTGGCGCATCCCCTAGGGTGCGTGGTCGCATGTGCAGGAACGTGAACAGCTGAGGAGTGACATGACCGTTCGTGTGGGGATCAACGGGTTCGGGCGCATCGGGAGGAACTTCTTCCGGGCCGCCAAGGCCAAGGGCGCCGACATCGACTTCGTCGCCGTCAACGACCTGGGGTCGCTGGACGTGATGGCGCACCTGCTCGCCCGTGACTCGGTGGTGGGCGCCTACCCGGGGACCATCGAGGTGGTCGACGGCGGCATCGACGTGGACGGTGACACCCTGCAGGTCGTGTCGCACCGCAACCCGGCGGAGATCCCGTGGGGCGAGTTGGGTGTCGACGTGGTCGTCGAGTCGACCGGCATCTTCACCGACCGTGACGACGCTGCGGCCCACCTCGAGGGCGGAGCGCCCCGGGTGATCGTCTCGGCCCCGTCCAACGGCGCGGACGCCACCTTCGTGGTCGGCGTCAACGACGACACCTTCGACCCGGCGCAGCACACCGTGGTCTCCAACGCGTCGTGCACGACGAACTGCTTCGTGCCGCTCATCAAGGTCCTCGACGATGCGTTCGGCGTGCAGAAGGGCCTCATGAACACGATCCACGCCTACACCGGTGACCAGATGCTGGTGGACGGTCCCCACAAGGACCTGCGTCGGGCCCGGGCTGCGGCGATCAACATCGTGCCGACCTCCACCGGTGCTGCCCGGGCCACCGGGCTGGTGCTCCAGTCCATGCAGGGTCGCCTCGACGGCACCTCGCTGCGGGTGCCCGTGCCGACCGGCTCGATCACCGACTTCGTGGGCGTCCTGAACCGTGAGGTGACCGTCGAGGAGGTCAACGCAGCGTTCGCAGCGGCGGCAGCCTCGGGTCCGCTCGAGGGGATCCTGGCCTACAGCGAGGAGCCGCTCGTCAGCTCCGACATCGTCGGCTCTCCCTACAGTTCGATCTTCGACGCCGGGCTGACCATGGCCCAGGGCGACCTGGTGAAGGTGCTGTCCTGGTACGACAACGAGGCGGGCTACTCCAACCGTCTCGTGGACCTGGCCCTGATCGTCGGCGCGGCCAACCAGTGAAGTTCGGCGTCCCCGAACTGGAGGACCTGCCGCCCCTGCAGGGGGCGCGTGTGCTCGTCCGGGTCGACTTCAACGTCCCGATCCGGGACGGGGTCATCACCGACGACCTGCGCATCCGCGCCGCGATCCCCACGCTGCGGTGGTTGCAGGAGCAGGGGGCGACGGTCACGGCGTGCACCCACCTGGGCCGACCCGAGGGCGCGCCCGACCCGAGGTACTCGGTCGAGCCCGTCCGGGCGCGGCTGGCCGAGTTGCTCCCGGGCGTCGAGCTGCTCGACAACCTGCGGTTCGACCCGGGGGAGACCAGCGACTCCCCGGACTTCGTCGTCCGACTGGTGGAGGGCCAGGACGCCTACGTGAACGACGCGTTCGGCGCGTCCCACCGGGCCCACGCGTCGATCGTCGGGCCGCCCCGGACGCTGCCGTC
>CAIQNH010000187.1 GCA_903873135.1 uncultured Actinomycetes bacterium | reverse complement strand
TCGCTGGTTCCGGAGCTGGCGCGCCGGGCCCCCGGTGCCCGGGTCATGGTCCAGGTCGACCTGGCCGGGATCCCCGGCCGAGGCGGTTGCGAGCTGGTCGAGGTCCCGGCGCTCGTCGACCTCGCCGTCGGAGCGGGGCTCGAGGTGGTCGGGCTCATGGGGGTCGGACCGCCGGGCACGGCGGAGGACGCGCGGCTGCCGTTCCGTCGGCTGGTCGAACTGGCCGACGACCTGGGTCTGCCGGAGCGCTCGATCGGGATGAGCGGCGACTTCGGGGTCGCCGTGGAGGAGGGGTCGACGACGGTGCGCCTGGGCAGTGTGCTGTTCGGGGCCCGGGAACGCTGAGGGGCACCGCCGGGGCACGTCCCACTAGAGTGCGGCCTGTCCCGACGGGGGTGCACCGAGAGTCGTCGGGCAGCGGAGTGTGACATGTCGAACTGGATGAACAACGCGAAGTCGTGGCTCGGCCTGGGCAGCGACCCCTACGAGCCGGTGGGTCCCGTCGGTGGCGCGCTCGAGGACGACTACACCGACGAGTTCGAGGACGACGAGGTCGTCGTCACGGGTGGCGCCACGGTGACGCCCATCCAGGGTCGGTCCCGGGAGTGGGACGACGACGACAGTGGCGTGCGGGTGCTCGAGGCGGACGAGACCGTCGACGAGGTCGAGGTGTCGGACAACCGGGGTGTCGTCCGGCCCCTCCCCAGCACCGGCCAGCCCCAACTGGTCGTGCCCGACCACTTCAACGACGTGCAGCAGGTCGGCGACACCTTCCGTCAGTCCCAGCCCGTCATCCTCAACCTCCAGGGCCTCGACCGCGAGGTCTCCCGGCGGATCATCGACTTCTCCTCGGGCCTCTGCTACGGACTCGACGGATCCATGGAGCGCGTCGCCGAGCAGGTCTTCCTCCTGTCGCCTGCCGGGACGCACCTCTCCGACGAGGAACGCCAACGTCTGCGAGACGGTGACTACGGCGACGCCTGACGCTCGGCGGACGCCGTCGGCGGAGGTGCGGGCGTGAGCATCGGCGGCCTGCTCTCCCTGGCGATCACGATCCTGATCGTCCTCATCTTCGTGAGGATCGTGCTGTCGTGGTTCCCTCCGGGTGGCGACCTGTTGAACACGGCGCAGCGGGTCACGTTCTCGGCCACGGAGTGGCTGCTGGGTCCCATCCGCCGGGTCCTGCCCCCGGTCCGGCTGGGCGGTGCGGCGCTGGACCTCTCGCCCATGCTGGTCCTGTTCATCCTGTTCTTCCTGCAGAACCTCGTTCGCGGCCTCTGAGGTCCCGGGGCCCCCGCCCCTCGCTGGAGATCAGGCTCCCGGGATGCCGGTGCGGCTAGCATCTCCCCCCATGGAACTCACGCCAGAGCTGTTCGAGACGATCGAGTTCACCGAGCGTCGCAAGGGCTACGACACCGACGAGGTGGAGACCTTCCTGGAGGAGGCCGGCACCGCATTGGCCCAGCTCCTGGTCCGTCACCGGCAGCTGGAGCAGACGGCCTCCGAGGCCGACAGCCGGGTCGCCGCCGCCGAGCAGCGGGCCCAGTCCGCCGAGCAGCGGGCGTCCCAGCAGGTGGCCGCTGCCGCCGAGGCGGGGGCTGCGGCGTCGGCCGCGGCCGCCGTGTCGGAGCAGGCCGAGGTCGACCAGGCCGCCCGGACGCTCCTCATGGCCCGGCGGACCGCCGAGGCGATCGAGGCCGACGCCCGTCAGCAGTCCCAGGTGGTGCTCGGTGAGGCCAAGTCCCGTGCCGAACGGCAGCTCGGCGAGGCCCAGGCCGAGGCCGACGAGCTCATCCGTCGAGCCCGGATCCAGGCCGAGCAGGAGTACGCCGAGCGGCGCGTGCGGGCCCAGGACGAGGTCGTGGCTCTCGAGGAGCGTCGGGCACAGCTCGGCGACGTCATCACGCAGCTCGAGGCCCGTCTCGCCGGGTACCGCGAGGACCTGACCCGGACGTCCGAGGAGCTCGCCCGGATCGCTGCGGACCCCGACCGGCTCGGAGCCCGGCCCACGCTCTCCATCCCGCCGGACGAGGTCCTGGAAGCGGGTGCGGGCGTGGTCGCGGTCGACGAGGTCGTCGTGGTCGAGTCCGAGGGCGAGGGCGCGACCGGCGACTGGGCCCCGGGGTCGTGGTCGCAGGTGGCCGACGGCCTGCCCGGAGATGCTGAGTCGTCCGACGCGGACGCTGCGGACGACGCGGCGATGGAGGCCTTCTTCGAGGGGGAGGACGGCGACGACAATCGCCGCTTCGGCTGGCGCCGTTGAGTCGTCGGAGTCACCCGCTAGGGTGCCCCGACTCGATCGACCCCGCCTGAGAGAGGACCCCCGACGTGGCGACCAAGAAGGCTCCGGCCAAGAAGGCTCCAGCCAAGAAGGCTGCTCCCGCCAAGAAGGCTGCACCTGCCAAGAAGGCACCTGCCAAGAAGGCTGCCCCTGCCAAGAAGGCTCCGGCCAAGAAGGCTGCTCCCGCCAAGAAGGCTGCACCTGCCAAGAAGGCTCCGG
>CAIQNH010000186.1 GCA_903873135.1 uncultured Actinomycetes bacterium | reverse complement strand
CCGACGTCGTCGACGGGACCACGGACGTCCTGGTCCCGGAGCTGCGGTCGGCGATCGACCGGCACCGGATCGCCACCGTGCTCGCCCGTGACACCGCGGGACTGTCCGAGCGGGACCGGGCGTGGCTCCGGGCCCGCACCGAGCTCAACCTCCGCCGGGCGGTGGCGGCGAGCGCCCGGGCGTACGAGGTGACGCAGACGCTGGGGGCGGCGGGTGTCCGCAGCGTCGTGCTCAAGGGCACGCCCCTGGCGGTCGTGACCACCGGCTCCCTCGACGGCCGGTCGTGCGGGGACATCGACCTGCTCGTCGACCCGGCCCGCTACGTCGAGGCCCACCGGCTGCTGGTGGCCGACGGCTGGATCCTCGCCTCCGGGCCGGCGGTCGACCCCTCCTCACCGGCGTTCCCGTGGACCCGCTGGATCGACAACCACGCCACGTACCACCGCCGTGACCCGCGCGAGCCCGCCGGCCACCTGGAGCTGCACTGGCGGCTCGGCCGGTCGACGATGCTCAGGCTCGACTTCGAGTCGATCTGGTCCGAGCACGAACTCCTCGACGTCGGCGGGGTCCCGCTCCCGACTCCGGGACGGGACCACCACCACCTCTTCGTGCTGGCCCACGCCCTCCGCCACAACACCGAGCGACTGCAGTGGGCGGTCGACGTCGCCCTGCTCGAGCGGGGCGTCGACGCCGCCACGTCGCAGCGACTCGACCGCGTCGCCCGCCGGTACCTGCCGGAGCGAACCCGGGTCGTCGCCCGGGCGGTGGTGCAGCGGATCGGCCTCCTCCCGACCGAGGACCAGCGGTTGTCACCCCTCGAGCGCCGTCTGGTCCGGGCCTCGCTCGAGTCGCTCCGGACGGGCTCGACGTCGTGGTCGCGCACCACCGGCACGCTGGCCGTCACCGGGTCGCCGGCCGCGCTGCTCCGATCGCTGGCAGGCACCAGCACCTACGCCGTGGAGCGACTCGGCCACCGGCTGCCGACGCGGGTCGACCGGTTGGTGCGTCGCCGGCCCGACCACGGCCCGGCGTCCGGCCCGACGGGCTGAGGCGATCGAGGACCCGGGAGTCCGGCCGACCGGCGGGAGCCGACCCGGCGGTACGCTCGGCGGCGTCCCCGAACCGGAGGTCCACCGTGGCAACCGTCCCGTCCGCTCCGACCGACCACTACACCCTCATCTCCGCCGACTGTCACGCCGGCGGCAGCCACGACCAGTACCGGGAGTACCTCGACCCGGCCTACCGGGATCGCTTCGACGAGTGGCGAGGCGGCTACCGCAACCCGTTCCGGGACCTGGGTGACCAGCGGAAGCTGCGGAACTGGGACGACGAGCTGCGCATCGGCCAGCAGGAGGCCGACGGCGTGGTCGCCGAGGTGGTCTTCCCCAACACCATCCCGCCCTTCTTCCCGAGCTTCGTGCTCTTCGCCGGACCGCCGCCTCCGGAGGACTACGAGCTCCGACTCGCGGGGATCCGGGCGCACAACCGCTGGCTGGTGGACTGGTGCGACCGCTACCCGGACCAGCGGGCGGGGATCGGTCAGATCTTCCTCAACGACGTCGACGACGCCATCGCCGACGCCCGTTGGATCGCCGAGCACGGACTGCGCGGCGGGGTGTTGCTGCCCAACGTGCCCCCGGACTGCACCTGGGTCGCGCCGCTGCACCATCCGGTCTACGAGCCGCTCTGGTCCGAGCTGGAGTCGCTCGGCCTGCCCGTGAACGTCCACGGAGGCACCGGCCTGCCCGACTACGGCGCCTTCCCCCACTCCCTGCTGCTGTACCTGGTGGAGGTCCCGTTCTACGCGCAGCGTCCGCTGGTGCACCTGCTGCTCTCCGGGGTGTTCGAGCGGCACCCGGACCTGCGCTTCGTGATCACCGAGTCCGGCGCCGAGTGGATCGTGCCGCTCGTGGAACGGCTCGACGGCATCATCGAGACGATCCGCGCCACGGGCGCCACGGGGGAGCTCCGCTTCGCCGAGGACGCAGTGCTCGCCCACACCGCCACCGAGTACGTGCAGCGCAACGTCTGGATGGGTGTCAGCCAGCCGTCGCCCGCGGATCTGACGGCGCTCGACGTGCTCGGTGAGGACCGGTTCATGTGGGGCAGCGACTACCCGCACGACGAGGGAACCCACCCCTTCACCGTCGAGGGACTGCGCGCCCTGTTCGCCGGGATGGACCCGGCCCGGATCCACCAGCTGGTGGCGGCCAACGCCGCCGGCCTCTACGGCTTCGACCTGGACGCCCTCGCTCCGATCGCCGAGCGGGTCGGGCCCACCGTCGCCGAGGTGGCCACGCCGCTGGACGAGCTCCCGGCCGACGCCAACGACGCCCTCCGCAAGGCGGCTGCCGCAGTCTGAGCCGGGGGTTCAGACCGGTCCGGTTCGGCCGTCCATGCCCACGGCCCAGGCCTGGGCCCCGTGCCGGCTGAGCAGCGCCGCACCGTGGACCGGTCCGGCCAGTGCCACCGCCGTCGTCAGCATCTCCGCGGTGGAGGCGTCGGGTGCCACCACGGTGATCGCGGCGAGCTCGATCGCCGCCGGGGAGGCGTCGCGTGGGTCGAGGATGTGGTGGGCCGCCCGCCCGTCCCCGGTCCGCCACCGCCGACGCAGGGGTGAGCTCGTCGCCAGTCCCGAGTCGACGAGCCCCACCTCGAGCACGGGCGGGAGCGACTCGTCGAAGGGGTTGCGGACGTCGATCCGCCACGAGTCGGCGTCGTTGCTGCCGCGGACCCGCAGGTCGCCGCCCAGGTTGACCAGCGCCCCGACGGCGCCCGCTCCGAGCAACTCGGCCGACACCAGGTCGGCGGCGTGTCCCTTGCCGATCCCGCCGGGGTCGAACGCAGCGCCGCCGGTGAGCGTCGCCGTGCCGAGGGCTGCGTCGAGCCGCAACGGCGACGGGCTCCGCAGCGGCTCGCCGATCGGTGGGCTCCGCGGTGTCGGTGTCGGCGTCGCAGGTCCGGGTGCTGCTCCCACCACGTCGTCGAAGGTGCGGTCGTAGCCCAGTTCCACCAGTGCCCGGCCGAGGAACGGGTCGAACCAGCCGTGCGTGGCCGTCCGCGCCGCGTCGGCCCGGCGGAGGAGCTCGACGGTCGCCGGGTCGACCTCCACGGGGTCTCCCGCTGCGGCGTTGAGTCGGGAGGTGTCGCTCGTCGGGACGAACCGGGACCAGAGGGTCTCCAGTTCCCGGACGCGCCGTTCGGCCAGGTCGGCGAGGGACCGGGCGTCGACGCCCGACGCCCGGACGCGGACCACGACGTGGCAGTCCGTCCCCATGGCTCGGAACCGACGTTCGGTGCGGGTCACCCCGCCCTCCGGCCGCCCGGAATCGCTCAGCTGCTCTGGGAGCTGCTGTCCGGGCCCTCGCTCTGGTTCTCGCACTCCTCGGTGGCCTGCTCGTTCGAGCCCTGGCACACCTCGAAGAACACGGGCTGACCGGTCTGACCGCCGGCCTGCACGTCCACGTACGAACCGGACCGGGAGGCGCTCAGGCCGGCACCGGCGCCGCCCCACTTGCCCCAGCCGCCGCCGCCACCTCCGGTGTCGGTGACGGTGTAGCCCTCGGCCTCGAGCGCCGACTGGTAGAAGCTCACGATCTGGGCGGGTGTCTCACCGCTCGAGTTCGACCACCGCTGGTAGAGGACGCCGTTGGCGTTCGACGTCTGCAGCTCGATCGACCCGCTGGGCGGTGACGGCAGGGTGCTGGAGTTGGTGCCGCCCGACGCGGCCCCGCCGGCGGTGGTCGTCGTGGCCTCCGTGGTCGTCGTCGTCGACTCGGTCGCTGCTGCCGTGGTCGTCGTGGTCTCGTCGCTGCCGCCACCGCAGCCGGTGACGAGTCCGACGACGCCGACGCCGGCGGCGGCGGCGATGAGCCTGGTACGGGGTGTGCTCACGTGGTCCTCCCGGGGTCGAGGACTCCGACGATAGCGGTGGTGGGAGCCGGAACGGTGACTCGGGACCGACACCGTGCGTAGTGTGGCTCGATGGGCGAGCGGCTCCACCGACCCCTCGCCGAGTTCGCGGCCGACGTGCACTCCCAGCACGGGGAGGACGGGATCCTCGCCGAGGTGTTCCGCAGGCTGGAGCCCGGGCTCGGCCGGGAGCGGTGGTGCGTCGAGTTCGGCGCGTGGGACGGGTTGCACCTGTCCAACACGGCCAGGCTGATCCTCGAGTCGGGTTGGCACGCGGTGCTCATCGAGCCGGTTCGTGAGCGGTGCGAGGAGATCCTCCGGAACCTCCCGTCGGATCGGGTCACCGCCGTGTGCTCGGCGGTCGGGCTGGACGCCCCGGATCGCCTCGACGACCTCCTGGCAGCCACCCCGGCCCCGGTCGACCTCGATCTGGTGTCGATCGACATCGACGGTGACGACCTCCACGTCCTGCGGACCATCGACCGCTACCGGGCCAAGGTCGTCTGCATCGAGTTCAACCCGACGATGCCCAACGAGGTGCGCTACGTCCAGCCGGTCGACCGTCGATCGGCCCACGGCTCCAGTGCGGCCTCCACCCTGGAGGTCGCCGAGCGCATGGGCTACGTGCTGGCCGCCGTCACCGAGACCAACCTCGTCGTGGTCCGGGACGACGTGGCCGACCTGGTGCTGGGGTCCGACCGCCCCAGCCTGGCTGCGCTCCGGGACGACTCGACCTCACGGTGCCTCCTGTTCTCGGGTTACGACGGCACCTTGTTGACCAGCACTCCGGTCCGTCTCCCGTGGCACGACGTCACCGTCCGCTCGCAGGACCTGCAGGTGCTCCCGCGGGTGCTGCGCCGGTTCCCGGGTGTGTGGAGCCGGGCGCAGCGACTGGCCATGGGTGGGTGGACCCTCACCCACGACCGTGAGGCGTTCCGACGCTGGTTCGCGGTGCGCTGGTCCGCGCGCACCGCTCGCCGGCGCGGCTGATCCACCGTCGGCGCGCCGGCTCGCGCGGGTCCGACAGGGATCCATCCCTGCCGAGGACGGGCGTACCGGAGCGCGACCTCAGCCCGGGGTCGAGCAGGGCGCGCCTGCGCAGACGTCGACGACCTCACCGTTCGGCCGCACGAACCCGAGTGCCAGGACCAGCGCCTGGGGCACGTCGGTCAGCTTGCCGTGCGGGTCCTCGCCCGCCCGGGGCGGCGTCGGGCCGACCGGGGGTGCGGGGGTGCCGAAGTCCCACACCACGAGGGCGCTCCCGGGCCAGGGCAGCGACGGGATGGTCTCGATCAGCGTGAACGGCTCGACGTCGGGCGACCGGCCGGGGGCCAGCGTCGGTGCGAGTCGCGGGGCGTCGATCGTCCGGGCGAGCTTCTCGGTGCTGACGTTGGCGACCTGGTGGTCGCCGAACGCCTCGAGCAGCAGGACACGTTGCGGCTCGGTCCGGGACGGGTACGGGTCCGCGGTGAGGTGCTGGGCGTACCCGCTGTTCTCGCCCCGGTCCCACAGGTTCTGGATCATCTCCACGCCGAGCGACTGCGTGAGCTGGTCCGGGTACCCCTGCTCGAGCAGCGGCTTGAACCGGTCGAAGTTGATGCTCCGGTTGAGCAGCAGGTTGTAGCCGAGCCCGCCCACCCCGAGGATCGTCGCGTCCCAGTCGGCGGTGAGCGCCGAGGGAGCACCGCCCAGGATCCCGCCCTGGCTCGCGCCCAGGAACGACAGCTGGGACCCGTCGACCGCCGGACCTCCCGCCGTGGTCTGGAAGGCCGGGTCGGTCACGAACCCCTGCGGCGACGCGAGCAGCCGGCCGAGCAGCAGGAACCCGAGGTGGCCCTGCTGCATGCGGTCGGGTTGGGTCCGGAACTCGTTGAGGTCGAGGAGTTCCTCGCCGATGGTCCCGATGTCTGCGCTGCTCATCCCGAGCCAGTCCACGGCGCAGGCCCCGATCCCGTTGGCGGCGGCGACGGCTCCGAAGTCGCGGACCTCGGTGCGCGACCCGAGCAGGCCGTGGCCGTAGATCACGAACGGCACCGGGCCGGTGGCCTGTGCCGGCACGACGCACAGGAAGTCGTTGGACATGGTGCCCTCGGCCGTGGGCACGCCGGTCGGCGACCCCTCGTTGTTGAACACCGAACCGGTCTGTCCGTCACCGGTGAGGTACTTCGGCATGTCGAAGGTGCCCTCGACGAACCGGGCCGGTCCGACCTCGGTGGTCGACGTCACCCGGAACGGCGGCGCACCGTCGCCCACGTCGGCCCTGGTCTCCTCCCACATGGACCGCAACCGACCCGAGAGGGAGTCGGACGAGGCGACGGTGAACGACCAGCCGACGTCGAGCGCGTTCGTGTCGACCCCAGCTGCCCGCAGCGCCTCGAGCCACTGCTGCTGCTCGGCGTCGGGTTCGGTCAGGACCTGGACCATGCCCTCGGTCGGCTCGATCTCGCTGCCGTCGGCGCGCCGCAGGTCGGCGAGACCGATGGCGTAGCGGTGCCCCTCCGTGAGCGACGTGGCCGGGATGATCCGCAGCGGCTGGCGCGAGGGGTCGGTCACGTTGGTGTCGAGCTCGGCCCAGGCGGCGACCCGCTCGCCGGTGTCGACGTCGACGACCGTCAGGTTCGACTCCGGCGAGAGCGAGGCGGCGATGTCGGTCTGTGGCGCGAGCTCCGAGGTGGTCGGGTCCACACCGGGCACCACGGTGAGTCCGATCGACGCCGGTGAGAACCCGTCGCCGCGGTTCCACTCGGCCGGGTCGATCGCCACGCCCTGCGCGTTCACGGGCATGCCGCCGGCGGGCAGGTCCAGCCGCCGGCCGGTCGGTCGGGACTCGTCGGCCGTGGTGAACCGGTCGTTCGGCCACGGCAGGAGGCACTCGGTCGGGTCCACCGGGTCGCACTCGCCCGGGGTCGCCACCGGCGGCGGTTCGCTCGTGGCGGCCTGGGTGGCGTCGTCACCCCCCGAGGAACACGCTCCGGCGAGGAGGGCGAGGGCCAGCAGGGTGGAGGGCACGAGTCGGCGCAGCACGCCGAGAATGTAGTGGGGCCTCCTCAACCGCCGTCGTGCAGGGCGGCCACCACCTCGGCCAGGTGCTCCGGATCGGGGGCCCGGTTGTTGACCAGCCCCACCGAGTCGGAGATGCCGGTCAGGCGCTCCCGGACGGCGGGCGCGATCTCGTGCGGCTCGCCGACCACGGCGATCGTGCGGACCAGGTCGTCGTCGACCAGTGCGCCCATCTCCTCCCAGCGACCGTCCCGGGCGAGTCGGCGCAGGTCGTCGTGGAGGTCCCCGTACCCGTGCAGGGCGAACACCGGCTGGTACGCCGGCGTGGTCCCGTAGAACGCCAACTGGGTGCGGACCGCCTCGAGACTGCGGTCGAACTGCTGCTCGTCGCGGCCCGTGACCACGATCGTCACGCAGAGCAGCTCGAGGTCAGCGACCGACCGGCCCGACCGGGCCGCGCCCTCGGCGAGCGCCGGGACGGTCAGCTCCTGGAGCGACCGGCGGCTGTTGACCGGGTGGACGATCAGCCCGTCGGCCACCTCGCCCGCCACCGCCGTCATGGCGGGGCCGACGCCGCCCAGCAGGATCGGCGGTGCGGCGTCGAGCGGCCCCGGGTCGAACGCCGGGACCATCCGGGTGTGGGTGTAGAACTCGCCGGCGAAGTCCAGCGGCGTCCCGTCCTGCCAGGACGACCAGATGGCCCGGACGGCGAGCACGAGCTCCCGCATCCGGGCCGCCGGACGGGACCACGGCATGGAGAAGCGCTGCTCGACGTGCGGTCGGATCTGGGATCCGAGACCCAGGGTGAAGCGTCCTCCGGTGAGCGCCTGCAGGTCCCACGCCGCGTTGGCGATCGTCATGGGCGACCGGGCGAACGCGATCGCCACGGCGGTGCCGAGTCCGATGCGTTCGGTGTGCTCCGCGGCCACCGCCAGCGGCAGGAACGGGTCGTGCTTCGCCTCGAAGGAGAACGCCCGGTCGTAGCCGAGCAGCTCGAGCTCCCGGTAGACGGACCGGGTCGTGGCCAGGTCGTCGGTCGGGACGGTCATCGACACGCGCACGCCCGCACGCGACCGGAACGCCGGGGCGCCTGTCAAGCGGCCCGTCGGTGTGAGGGAGCTGCCGTCACCGCTCGGAGGTGCCACGCTGTGGGGGTGAGGTCGTTCCGAGCCACCGTGCTGTCGGTCGTCGCCGGAGGTGCCGCGTGGACGGCAACGGAGTACGGACTGCACCGGTTCGCCATGCACGCCCTGCGGGGTCGTGGTCTGGCCTCCCGGGAGCACCTGTCGCACCACGCCGACGTCACGTACTTCTCTCCGGCGTCCGCCAAGGCGGCCTCGGCGGCGGCGACCACGGTCGTCGTGCTGCCGCTCGCCACCGTCGCCGTCGGGCGCCGCCGGGCGGTGGAGTTCACCGTCGGGATGATCGGCACCTACCTCGGCTACGAGGTGGCCCACCGCCGGATCCACACCCACCCGCCCCGGTCCGCCTACGGCCGCTGGGCGCGACGCAGCCACCTGCACCACCACTTCGGGGCACCGATGCGCAACCACGGTGTGACGACGAACCTGTGGGACCGGCTGTTCGGCTCCTACGACGACCCGGGCGTGGTGACCGTGCCCCGCCGGATGGCTCCGGTGTGGCTGCTCGACGAGCGGGGTGAGGTGCGCCCCGAGTTCGCCGACGACTACGCGGTGCGTGGCGCTGCGGGACGGGACGAGGTCCGGGTGGCCGCCGACCGCACCGACGCGTTCGCCAACGCCGCTCCGGCGATCTGAGCCGGCGGTCCGGGAGGGGTGGGGCCCGGAGCCCCCGACGAGTGCCGGGCGGCTGTCACCGGCCGGGCAGGGCTCCCAGCCGTGGTGCGCGAGGAGGGACTTGAACCCTCACGTCCTTGCGGACACAGGAACCTGAATCCTGCGCGTCTGCCAATTCCGCCACTCGCGCGAGTGGAGAGTGCATCGTAGGTGAGCCCCGGCCGCCCCACCAGCCCGGGAGGGGCCCGGACGGTGGTCTCAGGCCGGGTTGGCCACCTCGGTCACGACCTCGTAGGACGACACCGACGGTCCGGGCCCACCGCCCTCGCGAGGCCCGTGCCCGTGGGCGGCACGGAAGGCGTCGGACTGCAGCCACCCCTGGAACGCCGCCTCGTCCTCGAACTCCATGACCGCCACGTAGGGATCCTCGTCACGGTGGGGTCGGAGGAGCGCGGCGCGGCGCAGGCCGGACACCCCGTCGAGGGTCGAGGCCATGTTGCCGCCGAAGCGCGCCTCGAACTCCGCTGCCTGCTCGGCGGGGACCTCGAGGCGGTTCATCACGATGTACACGGTGGGCTCCCTGGTCGAGACGATGGTCCCGGCGCACCCGCCGGACCGGGGGCGAGCCTACCGGTGCGCACGGGGGGTCCCCGTACCCTGCGGGGCCCGGTGACCACCGGCGTCGCTATCGTGTCCGCCATGCCCTCCCAGGGGTTCGAGGCCCGTCTGGAACGACTGGTCGAGACCACGTTCGGTCGACTGTTCAGGTCGGGACTGCAGCCGGCCGAGTTCGGCCGGAAGCTGCGGCGGGCCATGGACGACCACCGGGTGGTGAGCGCTGCGGGCCGGGTGGTGGTGGCCAACCGCTTCGACTT
>CAIQNH010000185.1 GCA_903873135.1 uncultured Actinomycetes bacterium | reverse complement strand
GATATGCGTGACTGATGCGCGCCACTGGAGTATCTTCACTGCTACATACAGCGAGCGGCCCACCCTCCCCCTCCAGGGTCGCTCGCCTGCGCCGGACCCCCCGCCCCGTGAGGTCCGAGCGCCCGCTGAAGGACCGGAACCCCCCCCTCCGGTCCTTCGGCCGTTTTCGGGCGCCCTCGGGCGGGTTAGCGTGCGGACCGTGCCCGGACCCCGACCCGAGACCACCGAGCGCAGCGGCGGCGCAGCGTTCTTCGACCTGGACCGGACCCTGCTCCTGGGTGCCAGCGGCCCCATCCTGGGCGAGCAACTGCGCCGGGTCGGGTTGATCCGGGGCGACGCCAGCCCGGTCGAGAGCGCAGCCTTCAGGTTCTTCGACCTGGTGGGGGAGACCCTCCCCTCCATGTTCCTCGCCCGGCAGGGTGCCCGGGCGGCCGCCGGCTGGCCGGTCGACCTGGTGCGGGAGGCCGCCGAGCACGCCGCCGCCCCGCTCGCCGAGCGCGTCCTGCCCTACGCCGAGCAGATGATCGCCGAACACCGGGCCGCCGGTCGCAAGGTGGTGCTGGCCACGACCACTCCCCGCGACCTGCTGGAGCCGTTCGTCGAACTGGTCGGCTTCGACGACGTGATCGCCACGGTCTACGGGCGACGGGGTGACCGGTACGACGGGTCGATCGACGGGGAGTTCGTCTGGGGCAAGGGCAAGTCACGCTCGGTCGCCGAGTGGGCGGGTCGGCACGGGGTGGACCTGGACGTGAGTTTCGCCTACTCCGACAGCTACTACGACGTACCGCTGCTCTCGATCGTGGGCCACCCCCGGGCGGTGAACCCCGACCCGCGCATGCTGGTGATCGCCACGCTGCGGCGCTGGCCCGTGGTGCACTTCGACCTGCCCGCCGGGATCCCCAAG
Organism: uncultured Actinomycetes bacterium; assembly: GCA_903873135.1. Classification (GTDB taxonomy): domain Bacteria; phylum Actinomycetota; class Acidimicrobiia; order Acidimicrobiales; family Microtrichaceae; genus SXMI01. The sequence continues at coordinate 6,661 of CAIQNH010000185.1, read as the reverse complement.
TTCGTCGGCGTCGAGCCCCAGCAGGTGCTGCAGTTCCTGGCCCGACCGCAGGCGTTCCCCGGGGTGCGGTTCCGGCTGGACGGCGTGGAGCAGATCCCCCGACACGGGCCGGGTGTGCTCGTGGCGAACCACCGCTCGTACTTCGACGTGCTCGCCGTCGGGTTCCTGCTCGCCCGGCGCGGCCGGCCGGTGCGCTTCCTGGGCAAGAAGGAGGTGTTCGACGCCCCCGTCATCGGCGACCTCGCCACCGCGCTCGGCGGGATCCGGGTCGATCGGGGCACCGGGTCGGAGGAGCCGCTGCGACTCGCCCGGGAGGCACTCGCCGCCGGTGAGCTGGTGGCGCTCATGCCTCAGGGCACGATCCCCCGTGGTCCGGCGTTCTTCGACCCGGTGCTCCGGGGTCGCTGGGGTGCAGCCAAGCTGGCGTCGGCCGCCGGAGCACCCGTCGTGCCGATCGGGCTCTGGGGGACCGAGGCCGTCTGGCCGCGGTCGTCCAAGGTCCCGAACCTGACCAACGTCTGGGACCCGCCGCAGGTGCAGATCCGCGCCGGGGAGCCGTTCCACGTGGACGGTGAGGACCTCGACGCCGACACCGATCGCATCATGCGCGCCATCAGCGAGCTGCTGCCCGCCGAGGCACACCTGCCCCGCATCCCGACGAGGGAGGAGCTGGCGTCGACCTACCCCGACGGCCGCGTGCCCGAGGACGTCGTGGGTGCCGGCCAGCACGAGGCGACGCGTCGCCCCGGTACCGACTGAGTCGGACGGGTCAGCTGCCGGTGCGGCTGCGGATGATGTTGAGCGCCGAGCCGGCCCGGAACCACTCCACGTGCTCGTCGCTCATGGTGTGGTTGGCCTGGAACTCGAGCGTCGTGCCGTCGGACCGGTGGAGGACGCACGTGACCGGTCGGCCGGGTGCCAGGTCGGCCAGGCCGACGATGCTGATGCGGTCGTCCTGTCCCACCGCCTCGTAGGTGCTCGGGTCCGCGAACGTGAGCGGGAGCACGCCCTGCTTCTTCAGGTTGGCCTCGTGGATGCGGGCGAACGAGCGGACGATGATCGCCACGCACCCGCGGTAGCGGGGCTCCATGGCGGCGTGCTCACGTGAGGAGCCCTCACCCCAGTTCTCGTCGCCGACGGCCACCCAGCGCTGGCCGGCCTCGTGGTAGTGCCGGGCGATCTCGGGGAAGGCCTTGACCTGACCGTCGAGCTGGTCGACGCCCTCGCCTGCGGCACCGGTGAAGGCGTTGATCGCGCCGAGGAAGAGGTTTCCGGAGATGTTCTCGAGGTGGCCGCGGTACTTGAGCCACGGTCCGGCCATGGAGATGTGGTCGGTCGTGCACTTGCCGGCGGCCTTGAGCAGGATCGGCAGCTCCACGTAGTCCCGGCCGTCCCACGGTGCGAACGGCTCCAGCAGCTGCAGGCGCTCGGAGTCGGGCCGGACCACGACCTGGGTCGACGACCCGTCGGCGGGCGGGGCGACGAACCCGGATGCTCCGGGGTCGAACCCGGCCGCCGGCAGCTCCTCGCCCACGGGGACCTGGAGGCGCACCTCCTCGCCGTCGGCGTTGGCGAGTGTGTCCGAGGTGGGGTCGAAGTCGAGCGTGCCGGCGAGCGCCAACGCCACGACCGTCTCGGGTGAGGTGACGAACGCCAGCGTGTTGGCCGATCCGTCGTTGCGCTTCGGGAAGTTCCGGTTGTACGACGTGACGATGGTGTTGGGCTCGGCGGTCGCCGTCTCGGGCCGGGACCACTGCCCGATGCACGGGCCGCACGCGTTGGCCAGCACCGTGGCGCCGGCGTCCTCGAACACCTCGAGCAGGCCGTCTCGCTCGATGGTGGCCCGGACCTGCTCGGAGCCCGGGGTGACGAGCAGGGGAGTGCGCACCTGGAGGCCGTTGGCCGCGGCGTGTCGCAGGACCGACGCTGCCCGGGTGATGTCCTCGTAGCTCGAGTTGGTGCACGAGCCGACGAGTGCCGCCGAGATCTGCAGGGGCCAACCGGCCGCGTGGGCGTCCTCGGCGAGCCGGCTCACGGGTCGGGCGAGGTCAGGTGTGGCCGGACCGTTGATGTGCGGGGCCAGAGTCGACAGGTCGATCTCGATGAGTTCGTCGTAGTAGGGCGCCGGGTCCGCGAGGACCTCGTCGTCGCTGCGCAGGTCGGCCGCCGCGGCGTCGGCGGCGTCGGCGATCGCGCTGCGGTCGGTGGCGCGCAGGTACCGCGCCATCGACTCGTCGTAGCCGAACACCGACGTGGTGGCACCGATCTCGGCACCCATGTTGCAGATGGTCGCCTTGCCGGTGCACGAGATGGACTCGGCTCCCGGCCCGAAGTACTCGACGATCGCTCCGGTCCCGCCCTTGACGGTGAGGATCTCGGCCACCTTCAGGATGACGTCCTTGGGGGAGGACCAGCCGTCGAGCTCGCCGGTCAGTCGGACGCCGATGAGCTTGGGCCAGCGCAGGTTGAACGGGAACCCGGTCATGACGTCGACGGCGTCGGCACCGCCGACCCCGATGGCCACCATCCCCAGCCCACCGGCGTTGGGTGTGTGGCTGTCGGTGCCGACCATCATCCCGCCGGGGAACGCGTACTGCTCGAGGACGACCTGGTGGATGATCCCCGACCCGGGCTTCCAGAACCCGATGCCGTAGCGGGCCGAGACGGACTCCAGGAAGTCGTAGACCTCGGCGTTGCCGGCCTCGGCCGCGAGCAGGTCGACCCGGCCGTTCTCCTTGGCCTGGATCAGGTGGTCGCAGTGGACGGTCGACGGGACGGCCACCTGGTCGAGACCTGCGGTCATGAACTGCAGGAGGGCCATCTGTGCCGTGGCGTCCTGCATGGCCACGCGGTCCGGTCGCAGGTCGTCGTAGGTGACGCCCCGCTCGAAGGTCGCCGTCGGATCGTCGAGGTGGGCGACGAGGATCTTCTCGGCCAGCGTCAGGGGCCGCCCCAGTCGCGCGCGGACTGCAGGGACGCGCTCGGCGAACCGGGCGTACACGCCCTCGACGAGCTCGACCGGCGTGCCGGCGGCGGGGGAGGGGGACTGGTCGTGGTGGTCGGACACGGTGCGCTCCGTCGGTTCGGGTTGGATACAAGTACCATACAAGTCGTGCGGGTCATCCGGTACCAGTCCGTCGCCGACGACCTGCGCCTGCGTCTCGCGGAGGGCGAGTTCGACACCACCGGGGTGCTGCCGTCCGAGGCGGCGCTCTCGGCCCACTACGGCGTGAGCCGGGTGACGGTCCGCCGGGCCCTCGAGGCCCTCCGCCAGGACGCCCTGGTGGAGTCCCGGCAGGGGTTCGGCTGGCTCGTCGCCGTCGAGCCCGTCCGCCAGGACCTCTCACGTCTCGAGACGCTCGACCGGCAGCTCGCCGCCGCAGGGGTCCGCTCGGAGCGGCGGATCCTCTCGTTCGGTTTCGTGGCTGCCGAGGGTCGGGTGGCCGAGCTGCTCGGACCCGGCAGCGTCCTCGAGGTCCGGCGGCTCAACCTGGCCGACGGCCAGCCGTTCGCCGTGGTCACGGCCTGGTGCCCGGAGGACCTCGGCGGTGGACTGAGCCGGGACGACGTGGAGCGGTCGTCGTTCCTGGAGCAGCTGCCGGTGACCATCGGTGGTGCCGGCCAGTCGATCGGTGCCGCTGCGGCCGGGCCTGCGGACGCCGAGCTCCTCGGCGTCCCGGTCGGCGCGCCGGTGCTCGTGGCCGAGCGGGTCACCCGTTCCGTGGAGGGTCGGGTGGTGCTGGTCTCCGAGCACGTGTTCCCGGGTCACCGCACGAGGTTCGTCGTCGACCTCCCGGTCGGTGACCTCCAGGTGGACCCGGCCGGGCTGCGCCTCGTGGAGTGAGACGTCACCAGCGGTCCCAGTGGACCACGTCCGACAGCGGCAGGCGGGGCGCCGGCTTGAACTCGGTGCCCAGGGTGTAGGCGACGGGGAACAGTCCGGCCTGGGTGACCCGGTCGTAGGGGATGCCGAGCAGGTCTGCGGCCGCACGCTCGGACGGCAGGTGGAGGGTCGTCCACGCGCTCCCGAGCCCCCGGGAACGCAGCGCCAGCATGAAGCTCCACACCGCCGGCAGGATCGACCCCCAGAAGCTGGCCTGGGTGAAGGTGTCGCTCGTCTCGGGGAGCCGCCCCCACAGGCACGGGACGACCATCGCAGGCACCTCGGCGAAGTGGTCGCGCAGGTAGCGGGCCGACGAGGACACGGCGTCCTTGCGCTGCGTGCGGGTGTCGTCGTCGCCGTAGAGCTGCAGCTCGTCGCCCATGGCGATGTACGGGTCGAAGTGCTGGGCGTAGAGGGCGGCGAGCTCGGCCTTGGTGGCGGGATCGGTCACGACCACCCAGTGCCAGCCCTGTGAGTTCGACCCGGTCGGTGCCTGCAACGCCAGCGTGAGGCACTCCTCGATCACCTCCCGCTCCACCGGACGCTCCAGGTCGAGGCGCTTGCGCACCGATCGGGTCGTGGTCAGCAGTTGGTCGGGGTCGAGGATCACGGGGACACGGTACCCGGACGCGGATCGGGGAGCGGGCCGGCTGGCCCGCTCCCCGATCCGAGGGATCTCAGTTGTGCGCTCGATCAGAGCGAGGCGCCGACGCTGTCGAACTGGCTGTCGAGGTTGTTGCCGAGCACGGTGACTGCGGCGATGCAGACGACGGCGATCAGCGCCACCAGCAGTGCGTACTCCACCAGGGAGGCGCCCCGCTCGGTGCGGGTGTGGCTGGCGATGAAGGCCTTGAGGAAGTCGAAGTGGATCATGTCGGTGTCTCCAGTGTGTGGTGAGTTGTTGTGTCCCCCGGGTCCCGTTCCGACGTGTCCCGGTAGCAGTTCTATCGACGGTCCGGCGCAGGGCCTTGAGTGATTCTTTTGGACTAATTCAGTCCAGCGACACGATGCCCAGACGCACGGCCCGGAGCACGGCCTGCGTGCGGTCCCGGGCGTCGAGCTTCTGGTAGATCGAGGCCAGGTGGTTCTTGACGGTCTTCTGCGAGATGAAGAGGCGGTCGGCCACCTCGACGGTCGAGCACCCGTCGGCGATCAGCTGCAGGACCTCCTCCTCGCGCTTCGACACCACGTGGTCGTCGGTCGCGTGCACGGGCTCGTCGACCCGACGCACCTCGGCCAGCATCGAACGTGCGAGCTGTGGCGACAGGACGGTGTCGCCCTCAGCGGCGAGCCGGACCGCCTCGGCGATCTCCCAGGTGGCGCTGTCCTTGGTCAGGTAGCCGATGGCGCCGGCCCGGATGGCGTTGGTCAGCACGTCCTGGTCGGCGTGCATCGTCAGCATCACGACCTTGGCGTCGCCGCCGGCGGCCTTGATCTGCCGACAGGCCTCGATGCCGTCGCAGGTGGGCATCGTCACGTCCATGAGGATCACGTCCGGTGCGACCTCGGCCGCCAGTCGGACCGCCTCGACGCCGTCGGCAGCCTGGGCGACCACGTCGAACCCGGCGTCGGTCATGGACCGCTGGAGCCCCTCCCGGAGCATCCGGTGGTCGTCGGCGAGCATGAGTCGAATGGTCACGATCGGGCCTCCTGGTGGTCGCGTCGCTGGTCGACGGTCTGGGTGGGGTCGAGGATGCAGCGCACCCTCGTGCCGCGCCCGGGGGCGCTGTGGATCTCGAGGGTGGCGCCGATGCTGGCTGCCCGCTCCCGCATGCCGAGCACGCCGTACGAGTCGAGGCGGCCGGCCCGGTCCTGGGCGAAGCCGATGCCGTTGTCGGTGATGTCGATCACGGCCCGTTCGCCGTCGCAGCGCCAGATGATCCGGACGGCGGACGCGTGGGCGTGGCGCTCCACGTTGGCGAGCGCCTCCTGGGCCACCCGCCACATCTCCCGCTCCTGGAGGATCGGCAGTCGGGCCTCGTGGTCGGTGTCGATCTGGATCTGGAGGTTGCTGCGCTCCTGGACCCGCTCGGTGTACTGGGCGAGGACCTCGGCGATCCCGGTCGACTCCGAGACGTCGGTCCGGAGGTCGTAGAGGGTGTCGCGGACCTCGCGGATGACTCCCCGCACGTCCTCGCGGAGCTGCCCCAGCTCGGTCGAGATCCGTTCGCCGGACTCGTCCCGGGTCACGAGCCGGTCGAGCTCGAAGGCCAGGTACGCCAGGGACTGACCGATCCGGTCGTGCAGGTCCCTGGCGATACGGGTCCGTTCCTCGTCGGCGCCGACGGTGCGGAGCCGGGTGAACCAACGGGCGTTGTCGATGGCGAGGGCCACGGGCTCCACGAACCCGGTGACCACCTCCACGTCACGCTCGTCGAAGTGTCCGGGCCGCGAGTGCTCGACGGCGAGCAGGCCGATCACCGATCCACGGGAGGTGAGGACGGCGTAGACGCCCGAGCCGACTCGGCCCGAGAGCCCGCCGCCGGGCTCCAGCGACAGGTCGGCTGAGGACTGCGTCGCTCCGGTGGCCATCGCTCGGCGCAGGCCGTCGGGGAGCTCGGTGGGTCCCAGGCGGGCGGGGAGGTGCAGCCCGTGGTTGCGGGCGACGTCCCAGTGGGCGTCGGTCTCGTCGAAGAGCAGCACCGCCACCGACTCGCACGTCACCAGCGACTTGAGCCGGGTCTGGGTGGAGTCGAGGACCTCGTTCAGGTCCAGCGAGGCGGGGAGGGTCTGGGTGACCTGGTGGAGCGAGTAGAGGAGCTCGTTGGCGTCGGAGAG
>CAIQNH010000184.1 GCA_903873135.1 uncultured Actinomycetes bacterium | reverse complement strand
CTGCAGCACGTGCGGGTGGCGCATGTTCAGGCTGTTGCCCGTCCCCGTGTAGTCCACGTAGCGGGTCGGGTCGGTCGGGTCGAGCCGGTAGTAGGCGGCGTTGTCGAGCCCCTTGAAGCTGAGCACCGGTCCGCCGGCTCCGCCCTCGGCGGTGTGGTTGTAGACGACGTCGAGGATCACCTCGATCCCCGCCTGGTGCAGGGTCTGGACCATCACCTTGAACTCGCGCACCTGCTGTCCCCGGTCGCCACCGACGGCGTAGGTGTTGTGCGGGGCGAAGAACCCGATCGAGTCGTAGCCCCAGTAGTTGCGCAGGCCCTGCTCGACGAGCCGCCGGTTGGAGACGAACTGGTGGACCGGCATGAGCTCCACGGCGGTCACGCCGAGTCGCTGGAGGTGCTCGACCACCGGCGGGGAGCACATCCCGAGGTAGGTGCCCCGGTGCTCCGGTGGCACCTCGGGATGACGGGCCGTGGTGCCCCGGACGTGGGCCTCGTACAGCACGGTCCGGTGCCACGGGGTTCCCGGACGACGATCGTCCCGCCAGTCGAACCACGGGTTGACCACGACCGACCTGGGGACGTCCGCGGCGGAGTCGGCGTCCACACCCGGCTGGACGGTGTCGGTCCAACGCACGGAGCCCGACACCGCCCGGGCGTACGGATCGAGCAGGAGCTTCCCCCGCTGCTGCAGGTCACCGGGACCGCGCTGGGCGGCGTCGACACGGAATCCGTACCGCGTGCCCGGTCCGACGTCGGGCAGGTAGCCGTGCCACACCGACCCGACCCGTTCGGGGAGCTCGACGGTGATCTCGGCACCGTCCTCGTCGAACAGGCACAACCAGACCCGGCCGTCCGGGTCCGCCGCGGCCGCCTCGGAGAACACCGCCACGTTCGTCCCGGCTCCGTCCCACGTGGCGCCGAGCGGGTGGGGTCGACCCCGCCAGAGACGGACGGGAGCACCGGCGACGATCACGAGCCGACGAGCGCCGCGAGCCGACGGCGCGAGGAGCGGATCTCGTCGGCGAGCAGCCGGTCGAGCAGCGGCACCCACAACGACCCGCCGTAGTGGAGGTGCACCTCGAGTCGACTCCCCTCGTCGACGGCGGCGACCGTCCCCTCCAGCACCCACTCGCTGTGGGACCGACCGTCGAGGTCGCGCCGTTCGAACCGGAAGCGTCCGGCCGTGGCGTCGTCGGGACGCTCGCAGAGGGTGCGGGCCATCCGCAGGCGCTTCGAGCGCCGCAGCGGACCCACGCGCCCGACCAGGTCGACGAGCCACGCGGGGCCGGGATCGCCGTCGGTCGGCTCCGCTCGTCCGACGATGTCGAGCCACCGGGGGTACGTCGACAGGTCGGCCACCACCTCGAACAGCTCCGACGGTGACGCCGGAGTGCTCAGGTCGGCTCGCACGTCCACGCGGACAGTCTGCCCCGTGTCGTCAGTCCCCGGCGCGAGTCCGCAGCGGACCCACCTCGCCGAGACGGTCCACCAGCAGCAGCACCGCACCGCACACCACCACCAGGATGCAGCTGAGCGCCGTGGCCTGACCGATCCCGGCCGCACCGGGGCGGGAGGCCAGCTGACCGATCGCCACCGGCACGGTGGCCCGGTCGGCCCGGGCGACGAACACCGTGGCCCCGAACTCCCCCAGACAGGCGACGAACGCGACGCCGGCACCGGCGGCCACGGCGGCTCGGACCGACGGCAGTTCGACCCGCCACCACCGGGCGCGGGCTCCGGCGCCGAGGGTGGCAGCCGACTCCAGGGTCGAGTCCGGCAGCGACCGCAGCGCCGGGGCGACCACGCGGACGACGAGCGGGATGGCGACCAGGGCCTGGAGTGCGGGGACGAGCCACCACGAGCCCCGCAGGTCGAGGGGTGGTCGACCGGCCAGCAGCAGCACACCGAGGCCGAGGGTGGTGGCCGAGACGGCGAGCGGGAGGACGATCGCCCGGTCGGCGGTCCGGCCGGGCGCCCGGGCCGCCACGGCGGCAGCCGGGACCGCCACGAGGGTGGCGACGAGCGCAGCGACCGCTGCCACCGACAGGGACCGACCGAGTGCCGCCAGCGGACTGGTGGCGAGTCCGGTCCCCTCGAGGACCGAGCCCAGGTTGGTCCAGTTGCTCCACGTGCGCTCCCGGCCGAGCCGGAACGAGCGGTCCACGAGCGCGGCCAGCGGCAGACCCGACACGACCGCCACCGTGACCACGGCGCCGACGACCGCCCAGCGCTCGGATCGCCGGACCGGCACCCGGCGCCGGGGTCGACCGGTGGGTGCGCCACGCCGACGGTGGAGCCGACCGACCACGACGAGCGACACCACGACGCAGACCAGCTGGACGAGCGAGAGGACCGCCGCACCCGGGAGGTCGAACTGTCGGGTCGCCCGCTGGACGACCTCCACCTCGACCGTCGTCACCCGGCCGCCACCGAGCACGACGAGCACCCCGAAGCTGGTGAGGCACAGGAGGAACACGACCGCACCGGCCGAGACGATCGCGGGACGGACGGCGGGGACCACCGCACGGGTGAGCGCGCCGAGCTGCCCGGCCCCGAGGCTGCGGGCCGCCTCCTCGACAGCCGGTCCGACCCGACCGCACGCGTCGCCGACCACGAAGACGACCACGGCGAGGTTGAACGCAGCGTGCGCGGTGAGCACCGCCCACCAGGTGCCGCGCAGATCCACCACCCCCGCCGGGCCGAGCAGGGCGGCGACGGCGGAGGCCAGGACGACCGACGGGAGCACGAAGGG
>CAIQNH010000183.1 GCA_903873135.1 uncultured Actinomycetes bacterium | reverse complement strand
TGAACGACGGGACGACCCGGTTCGTCTCCGCGATCGGAGCCACCGACCAGACCGGCGCCGACGGCGCAGCCGGTGCGTCGACGATGATCGGCAAGCTCGACGGGATTGCCGAGCCGCCGGCCGGCCAGGCGATGGTCGTGCTGAACGACCTGGGCGTGCAGGCGATCGACGACGGCGACTTCCTGACGCTGTCGCCCGAGGGGCAGTGCGACACCTGGGACCTGTTCAGCGACCTCGACCAGGTCGACGCCGACACCGGGAACCTGGGCACGGCGTACGCCGCCCCGGCCGGTGCGACGGCGGTGGTGGCCTCGGATGCCAACACCGACTGCGCCACCGGCCTGCCGCCGGTCGACGTCGACATCTCCGATGGAGGCCTCTACGTCCTGTACGCCTACGGCACCACGATCGCCGACCGGCAGCTGCTGGTGCTCGACGCCTCGGAGTGATGCACGGGTGCCCGTCCGTCCCGATCGAGGCGGGCGGGCACCGCGACCGGTCGCCCTGAACTCTGGGCATCGACGATCGTCGATGCCCAGAGTTAGGCTGCTGTGCATGGACGCAGGATCGGTGATCCGGGCGGCTCGCCGACGGCGGGGCCTGAGTCAGGCGCAGCTGGCGGAACGGGCCGGTGTGAGCCAGTCGGTGGTGTCTGACTACGAGCGGGGTCGGCGGGACCCGACGCTCACGACGCTGCGCCGACTCGTCGAGGCGACGGGGGAGCGGCTCCGGGTGGACTCGGCGCTGCCCGCGTCGGACCTGCCGCCTCCCCGTGACGCGGAGGAGTCTGGTCGCCGACTGGTGGACGTGCTCCTGCTGGCCGACGCCTACCCACCCCCGCCGCGGACGCCCCTGACGTTCCCCAGGTTGTCGTCGTGACCGGGCCCGAACCGAGCCTGCCGGACAAGGTGCTGGCCATCGACGCTGCGCTCAACGGGATCCCTCACGCATTCGGCGGCGCACTGGCGCTCGGCTACTACGCCGAGCCGCGATCGACCGTGGATGTGGACCTGAACGTGTTCGTCGCTCCCGACGAGTCCCAGGTCGTGCTCGACCGGTTGGAGTCCATCGGTGTCGAGGTTGCCGGGGCGGATCCGGGTGTCGCGTCGGACGGTCAGGTCCGGGTGTGGTGGGGGAGGACGCCGCTCGACCTGTTCTTTTCCTACGACAGGTTCCACGATGCAGCTGCCGTCGCAGTGGTCGACCAGCCGTTCGCCGGTGGCACCGTGCCCGTGCTTGCCGTCGAGCACCTGGTGGTCTGCAAGGTCGTGTTCGACCGCCCGAAGGACTGGGTGGATCTGGACGCCATCATCGAGCGGGGAACGGCCATCGACGCTGCCGAGGTGCTCCGATGGGTCGGTCGGTTCCTCGGTGACGACGATCCCCGCTACGAGCGCGTCGCCCGTGTGCTGTCGGCCTGACCCGGCAGTGCGTTCGAGTCCACCTTCAGTAGCGCCACTCGAGCCGTCGGCCCGTCGACGCGACGACCTCCACGGTGGCGATACCGATCAGGAACGACCGGAGGTGGGTGGCCATCTCCTCTCCGTGTCGCTCGGATCGTCCTGCCACCGACGGGTGAGCGCCTCGGGTATCCAGTCGGGCCAGCGCAGCGCTCCGACGGCCTCGCCCTCCACGAAGGCTGCGACGGTCCGGGGTATCGAACCGGAGTTGTCGAACACCTCGGCGCTGTTCGCCATCTCGATCATCTGGGCCACGTGCTCCCAGAGTCGGATCCAGCGGGCACGAATCCGGTCCTCCGGAACGTCGTGTCCGCCGGTGTCGACCCGGGACCTGACGCGGGCAACGGCCAGGTCCTCCGGCACGGCGACGACGATCACGTGGACGTGGTGACCGGCGTCTACGGCGCGACGGACGAGGTCGACCTTCGACGGGTGTGACGCCACTGTCTCGGCGATGAACGATTCGCCAGCATCGATGAATGCATCCCGGATCGACGCTGCGGCCCGGCCGGCGTCGTGACCGTGTCCCATCGGGTCGTCCGGCCAACGCTCCGCGGCGATCAGGTCGGCGTTGACGAACGGGGTCCCGGGCCGAACGCGTGCGAGCACGAACTCGACGAAGGTCGACCTGCCGGCACCGTTCGGACCGACGATGAGATCGATGCGGCTCACAGGGGGGTGGTGGATCCGTCGGGGTGCCGACGGACCATGCGGCCACGGTCGTCGAGGCCGACAGTGGTGATCCCGCTCGCTGCGAGCCGATCTGCGAACGACGTCTCGTTCGCCGCGACCGAAATTCGGGCATCGATCTCGGCGTTCGCCACCTGTCGCTCATCCTCGTCGAGGTGCTCGACGGCCATCTCGCCGGTGACGGCCCGTTGGATCCTCGCCCGCGCTGCGGTGCTCAGCCCTTCGAAGTACAGGCCGAACCGCGCCCAGTGCTCGATCTGCTTGGCCGCAGATCGGTGCTCGCGCCGCCCGTGGGCCTCGGCGGCCTCGATCAGGTCGGCGGGGAGTCTGGTCGTCCTGGTCTGCGCAGCCACGTCGTACCTCTGGATCGCAAAGCTCTGTGTCATTGTGTCACACCTTGTGTCGAAACGTACCAGCAGCTGGTCGATGCGGGCAGGCGAATGCCACGTGGCCGCAGCGTGCCACCGGCCTGGGACAGCTCCGGCGGTGCGGTCGAGTCGTTAGGGTCGGCCCCGATGAGCACCTACCTGATCACGGGGGTGACCGGACAGGTCGCTGAGTCCGTCGCTGTGTCCCTGGCCGCCGACCACGACGTGATCGGCATCGCCCGGTTCGGTGACGCCGCCGCCCGGGCCCGGCTGGAGGCCGCCGGCGTGACGTGCGTGCCCGCCGACCTGGTCGCCGCCGACTTCACTGGCGTCCCGACCGGCGTGGACGTTCTCGCCAACTTCGCCGTGGTGAAGACCCAGAAGTGGGACCTGGACCTGCGGGCCAACGCCGAGGGCATCGGCCTGCTCGCCGACCACGTTCGGCCCCAGCGGATCCTCCACTGCTCGTCGACCGGCGTGTACGACCCGGCGGGCAGCGTCGTGCTCGACGAGTCGGCACCGCTCGGTGACAACCACCGGCCGATCATGCCGACCTACTCGATCTCCAAGATCGCCGCCGAGGAGGTCGTCCGCACCGTGTGTCGGATGCTCGACATCCCCACGACGATCGCCCGGCTGAACGTCCCCTACGGGGTCGGCCCCGACGCCGAGGCCGCGCGCCTGGCGGAGCAGACGCTCTGCCGGTCATTCGACGCCGTCCACCTCGCCTGCGCTCGGCGAGCCGGAGCACGGACGGTGGTGCTGACCTTCGACCGGCGCCAGGCCCGTGCTGCCCGGGCGGTCGGGCTGGAGGTGATCGGCGCCTGAGTCCGCCCGGCCCCGTGCCGGGGCCACAGTCCGCCCGGCCCCGTGCCGGGGCCACAGTCCGCCCGGCCCCGTGCCGGGGGTGGCCGGGGACGCCAGATCGTGGCCCGCACGGTTACGGTGGCGCCGTGACCTTGCGGGTGGTGCAGTGGGCGACCGGAGGGGTCGGTCGGGCGGCGATCGCCGGGATCGCCGAGCACCCGGACCTGGAGCTGGTCGGGTGTTGGGTGCACAGCCCCGAGAAGGTGGGCGTGGACGCCGGGACGCTCGCAGGCGTCGACCCCCTCGGGGTGGCGGCGACCGACGACGTCGACGCCCTCGTGGCGCTGCAGCCCGACTGTGTGCTCTACAGCCCGATCTTCGCCGACCCGCAGCTGGTGCGGCGGTTCCTGTCCGCCGGCATCAACGTGGTCACCCCAGTGGGCTGGATCCGGCCGCCGGACGCGGAACGGGCCGAGCTCGACGCGCTCTGCGCCCCGACGGGCGCGACCCTGCACGGGACCGGGATCCACCCCGGTGGCGTGACGGAGCTGTTGCCGGTCGTCCTGTCGGCGTTGTCGGGGTCGGTGACCCACGTGCGCGCCGAGGAGTTCTCCGACATCCGCACCTACGACGCCCCGGACGTGATCCGCGACTGGATGCTGTTCGGCACCACGCCGGAGCAGGCCCGCACCAGCATCATGGTCGACGCCCTCGGCGCCGGGTTCGGCCAGTCGGTGCGGCTCGTCGCCGATGCCCTCGGTGTCGCACTCGACGACGAACTCGTCTCCGAGCACCTCGTGGGCGTGGCGACGGCGCCGATCGACTCGCCGATCGGCGTGATCGAACCGGGCCTCGTGGCGGCGCAGCGCTTCACGTGGACCGGCACCGTGGACGGCGAGCCGGTCGTCACCGCGGCCGTGAACTGGCTGATGGGCGAGGCCGACCTGGAGCAGGGTTGGGGGTTCGGCCCCGAGGGTGAACGCTTCGAGGTCGAGGTCACCGGCGATCCGGGCTGCTCCGCCACGTTCCACGGCTGGCATCCCCCGAGCGTGGAGGCGGGTCTGCGTCGCAACCCGGGGATCGTCGCCACGGCGCTGCACTGCGTGAACTCGGTGCCCTACGTCTGTCGGGCCCAGCCGGGGGTGCGGACCTACCTGGACCTGCCGATCGTCGCCGGCCGGGCGGCAACGCGTCTGCTGCGCTGATCATCCCTGCGTCGTGGCCTCCTGGTCGCCCGGATCGTCGTAGCGTGCCGGCCATGTGGAACGCCGTGTGGAGCAACTGGACCGAACGTGACGTGCCCGACCAGACGGGCCGGGTCGCCGTCGTCACTGGCGGCAACGGCGGACTGGGCCTGGCCACCGTTGACGCCCTCGCCGCCGCCGGGGCGCACGTGGTCGTCGCCGCTCGTGACCAGGTCAAGACGGCGGACGCGCTCGCCGGCGTCCGGGACCGGCATCCGTCGGCGTCACTCGAGGTCGTGCCGTTGGACCTGGCCGACCTGTCGTCGGTGCGGACCGCAGCCGAACGGATCCGCGGTGATCACGACCGGGTCGACCTGCTCGTCAACAACGCCGGGCTGATGGCGATGCCGGAACGCCGGACCGCCGACGGCTTCGAGATGCAGTTCGGTGTCAACCACCTGGGCCACTGGGCGCTCACGGCGCTGCTGATGGAGCCGTTGCTGTCTGCCGACGCGGCCAGGGTGGTGACGGTGTCGAGCATCGCCCACCACCAGGGCCGCCAGCTCGACCCCGCCAACCCGCACCTGCGCGGCACCTACTCGCCGTGGAAGGCGTACGGGCAGTCGAAGCTGGCGAACCTCCACTTCGGGATCGGGCTGCAGCGGCGCTTCGACGCCGCCGGGGTGCGCGCCGCCAGCCTGATCGCCCACCCCGGCCTGTCGAACACCGACCTGCAGCGACGCACCGTGCGGGAGGGCGGCGGTGGTTCGTCGGCGCCGATGTGGGAGACGCTCGCAGCGCGAACCGGCATGTCACCCACGGTCGGTGCCCGGCCGCAGCTGCGCGCCGCGACCGACCCGGGCGTTCGGGGCGGGCAGTTCTACGGACCGCGATTCGGATCGTTCGGCCCGCCGGTCGAGCTGCCGATCCTGCGACGCTGGGACCTCGACAGCGGCATCCGGATCCTCTGGGACGTGTCCGAGCGGGAGACCGGCATCCCGCTGCAGGTCGGCTGAGCGGCTTGCCCGGCGCAGGGGAGCGGCGGTAGCGTCCGAGGCACGCCGCGGGGTGGAGCAGTTCGGTAGCTCGTCGGGCTCATAACCCGAAGGTCGCAGGTTCAAATCCTGCCCCCGCCACCATCGCAGACGGCCGCCTCCGGGCGGCCGTCGTGCGTTGTGGGGGGGCGGATTTGGGAGGAGCGTGCGACGGGTCCTGCCCCCGCCACCATCGCAGACGGCCGCCTCCGGGCGGCCGTCGTGCGTTGTGGGGGGGGGGATTTGGGAGGAGCGTGCGACGGGTCCTGCCCCCGCCACCATCGCAGACGGCCGCCTCCGGGCGGCCGTCGTGCTTTGTGCCCGGCTGACCCGGTTGGAATCCCGCGATCGCCCGCCATCCTGAGTCCATGCCTCGCATCGTCGACCGTGCCCACATGGAACCAGCGCTCGCCGCGCTCGTCGGATCCTGCGACGTCGACGGCGGCCCCACGGACGAGCAGTGGGCCCTGGTGGGTGCGCTCGCCACCGGCTACTTCCACACGCCGATCGACCCGAGGTCCGTCGATCCGCTCCCACCTGAGCAGGCAGCCGCCCGGCTCGACGACGACGCCCTGCGTCACCGGGTGTTCCACCTCATGGTGTTCGCCGAGCTGTGCCGGCATCCGCTCACCGAGGCGCAGGTCGAGCGCACCGACGCGTTCGCCCGAGCGTTCGGCATCACCGACGAGGGCCAGACGATGGCCCGCGACCTGGTGGCCCGAGGGAACGGCGCGGCTGAGGCCGACTACATGCGGGTCTTCGACAGCCACCGGAGCGAGCTGGAGGAGCCGGCACTGGTCCACCACGGTGACGGTGGTCCGGCCGAGGTCGAACCCGAGGTGTTCGAGCGCATCCACGCTCTGGGCGACTGTCCGCCGGGTTCCCTCGGCCGAACCTTCGCCGAGTTCTACGCCGACAACGGGTTCGACCTCCCCAGCCCGGAGGACCCGTACGCAGGGGTGTTCACCGCCCACGACATGACCCACGTGATCGCCGGGTACGGGCCGACGGGGTTGGAGGAGGTGGCGCTCGGGGCCATGCAGATCGGCATGGCCGACACCGAGGTCCACTGGATCCAGTTCCTCGGCAACCTGGGGGTGCACGAGGCCCGGTTCGTCCACCACACCGACGCGCCGCCGGTGCTCGCCGCACCCGGGGCCATGGAGGTCGTGGCGCACGGATTCGAGCGGGGCTCGGCGACCCGGCAGGACTTCACG
>CAIQNH010000182.1 GCA_903873135.1 uncultured Actinomycetes bacterium | reverse complement strand
TCGTGCTGGTGCTCGGCTTCCCCATGCCGGTCGCCACCGGGACCTCGCTGCTGGTGATCGCCCTCAACGCCACGCTCGCGCTCGTCTTCCGGGGCGGCGTCGACTCGGTCGACTGGGGGGTGGTCGCCCCCTTCACCGTCGCCGCCGTGCTGGGTGTGCTGCTCGGCCGGGCCGTCGCCGACCGGGTGCCCGCCCGCAACCTGAGCGCCGCCCTCGGTGTCCTCGTCCTCGCCGTGGCCGTGTGGACCGGCGTCGACGCTGCGATCGCACTGGCGGCCACCCCGTGACATCATCCGACCGATCGATCAGGAGCACGCCGTGATCTTCGAGCAGCACTACCTCGACTGCCTCTCCCAGGCCTCGTACCTCGTGGGCGACGAGCGCACCGGACGCGCCGTCGTCGTGGACCCCCGCCGGGACGTGGCCGACTACCTGGCCTCCGCCGAGGAGCACGGCCTCCGGATCGAGCTGGTGATCGAGACGCACTTCCACGCCGACTTCCTCTCGGGCCACCTGGAGCTCGCCCGGGCGACAGGCGCCGAGATCGGCGTGGGCGCCGCAGGCAGGCCGTCGTTCCCGCACCGACCGCTGCACGACGGCGAGCGGATCGAGCTGGGCGACGTCGTGCTCGAGGTCCGCTCCACCCCGGGCCACACGCCGGAGTCCATCTCGATCGTCGTGTGGGACCTGGCCGTCGACGCCGAGACCCCCTACGGCGTCCTCACCGGTGACACCCTGTTCATCGGTGATGTCGGCCGACCGGACCTGCTGGCCTCGGTCGGCGTGACCGCCGAGGAGCTGGGCCGCTCGCTGTACCACTCGTTGCGGGACCAGCTGCTCACCCTGCCCGACGCCACCAAGGTGTTCCCGGCGCACGGCGCCGGGTCGGCCTGCGGGAAGCAGCTGTCCACCGAGACGGTCTCGACCATCGGCGAGCAGCGCGCCACCAACTACGCGCTCGCCGACATGGGGGTGGAGGAGTTCATCGACGTGGTCACCGAGGGTCAGCCCGCTGCCCCCGGCTACTTCAGCTACGACGCCACGCTCAACAAGTCGGACCACCTGGTCTTCGACGAGGAGGCCCCGGCGGCACCCCTCACCCTCGAACAGGTGCTCGAGCTCCAGGCCGCCGGCGCCGTGGTGATGGACACCCGTGACGCGGCGACCTTCGCCGCCGGCCACCTGGCGGGCTCGATCAACGTGGCGCTCGACGGACGCTTCGCCGAGTTCGCCGGTTCGGTGGCGCTCCCCACCGACACGCTCGTGGCGGTGACCGAGCCGGGCGACGAGCCCGAGACCCGGGTGCGTCTGGCCCGGATCGGCTTCGACCGGCTGGCCGGCGTGCTCGCCGAGCCGTACCGGGAGTTCCAGGATCACCCGGAGGTGGTCCGACGGGCCTCACGCCTCACCGCCGAGGAGTTCGTGGACCGGCTCGGCCGGGTCGGCGACCTGCGGGTGGTCGACGTCCGGACCCACGGCGAGCACTCGCTCGGCAGCGTGGCGGGTGCCGACGTGGTGCCGGTCGCACAGCTGCGTCAGGAGGTCGAGTCCCTGACGTCCGACCCGGACACCCCGGTGGTGGTGTTCTGCGCCGGCGGCTACCGGTCGTCGCTGGCGGCGAGCCTCCTGCGCTCGGCCGGGCTCGCCGACGTCTCCGACGTGCTCGGCGGCTACGGGGCCATCGCTCCCCTGCTGGACGGTCCCGACTCCTGACGGAGCCCTGCGGACCGGACCTCAGCCCGGGGTGAGGTCGACCCGGGAGGTGTCGGCCCGCCAGTCGAAGACGGAGCCCCGACGCACGGCACTGGCCGGGCCGGCGGCGGTCGTGGTGCGGAACTCGACCACGGCGGACTCCGGCGTGCAGGTCACCACGCCGATGCCACGACGAGCCAGGTCGACGAACCGGAACCCGGGCTTGAGCTGCTTGGCGACGTCGCCGATCGACCGCGCCAGCTCGTAGCCCGCAGCGTCGAATCCGACGGAGCTGATGGAGCCGCACACGAACTCCTGGCCGACCACCGGGCTGCGCGGGTCGTCGAAGTCGGCCCGCAGCGGTGCCTGCCAGAACGAGTGGATGTCGCCCGTGAGCACGCCCAGGTTGGACACGCCCTCGGTGCGCACGAAGTCGAGCAGGGTGTCGCGCTCCACCTGGAAGCCGTCCCACTGGTCCTCGTTCAGGTAGAGCCCGCCGTGCTCCGGGATGTCGGGGTTGAGCGCCCGCAGCGCCGGCTCGTCCAGATCGAGCAGGCGGGCAGGAGCGAGCATGACCTGGTTGCCGAGCAGCTTCCAGCGGATCCCGTCGGCCTGGGCCGCTCCGAGCCGGTCCAGCAACCAGGACCGCTGGTCGACGCCCAGGATGGTGCGGGACGGTCGGTAGATCTCGGGCCCCAGGCCGCCGGGGACCAGGTAGCCACCCACACCGACGCCGGCTCCCGGCTCGGCGTCGCGGTACTGGCGGGTGTCGAGGAGCGACAGGTCGACCAGGTCGCCGAAGCGCACGTTGCGGTAGATGCGTGAGCCGTCGATCGGCCACACCGGCTGGTACTCGAACCACGCCCGGTAGGCCGCCTCGGCGCGCGCCGGGTCCTCGAGGATCGTGAGGCGTGAGGCGTTGTTGACGAGCTCGTGGTCGTCCCAGACCGGGACGAACGCGTGCGCTGCGTGCGCCGCCCGGAGCTGCGGATCGGAACGGTACAGGCGGTACTTGGCCCGGTAGGTCGCCAGGTCGAGCGCCTCGCCCACCGGGTCCGTGCGCACCCCGCCGCGCGACGAGCCGCTCTCGTAGATGTAGTCGCCGAGATGGACGACGGCGTCGAGCTCGGTGGCCGCCACGTCGGCCCACGCGCTGAAGTACCCCGACTGGTAGTTCTGGCAGCTCGCTGCGGCCAACCGGACGCTCCCGGGGGAGCTCCCCGGAGCGGCGGGGGTCCGGGTCCGGCCGACCGGCGAGGTGCGGTCGCCCACGCGGAACCGGTACCAGTGGGTCGTGCCCGGGCGGAGTCCCTCGGCGAGGACCTTGACGCAGCCGTCGCGGTCCGGGTCGGCCACCGCCGTGCCGGCGGCGACGAGCGCTGCGAACGTCGGAGACTCCGAGACCTCCCACTGCACGTCCAGCGCACCGGTCGCCCCCGGCGCGCACCGGGTCCACAGGACGGAGGCGTCGGGGGCGTGGAGGCCGGACGCCACGCCGCAGTCCCAGAGGTCGTCGACGAACGGCACGCTCGCGGGTGCCCCGGGCATGGGCGCGCAGGCCGCCAGGAACCTCGCCGACGCCACCCCGGCCGCTCCCCACGCACCAGCGCGGAGGAACGACCTCCTGTCCAGCCCGCCTCGCATCTCCGTCATGGTACGACACGCCTGCTGAGGGCGGTACCCCCGGCGAGCGTCGTGGCCATGAGCAATCCGACTCCCACGAACAGCGTCTCGGCGTTGGTGGCGGCGTAGACCAGCGGGGCGGCGAGCGCCGCCGCCCCGGCACCGATCTGGTTGACGGCGTACGCCAGACCCTGGCCGGCTGCGGCCTCCTCGGGCTCGCAGGCGTCCAGCATGGCGGCCTGGACGGCCGGGTTGGCCACCGCCTGGGGCACACCCTCGGCCACTGCGAGCAGGGTGATGAGCACCGGCACCGTGAGCAGCCCGTAGCCGACCGTCATGGGGATCACGGCGCAGAGCGCCAGCACCGCCACGCGGACCGCTCCGTGCCGGTCGGCGAGTCGACCACCCCACGGCGCGAACAGGATCACGGGGACCGCGTAGAGCGAGAGCCCCAGTCCGATCAGGAACGTCGACGATCCCCGGTCGGTCAGGTACCGCGCCCACATGGCGTCGTAGAGGCCGACCGGGAGGAACAGTGTGAGCGAGAGCAACGCCGCACCGGCGACCCGCGGACGGCGCAGGAGTCGGATCGACTCGAGCCGGTCGCCGCGACGGTCGGTGGTCACGAGCTCGGGGAGGCGGATCCTCGCCACGACGACGGCGAGCACGACCGCGACGATCCCGACCACCTCGAACGGGAACTGCAGGCTGACCCCTGAGAGCGTCGCACCCAGGACGGGGCCGAGCATGAAGCCCGCCAGCTCGGCGCTCGTCAGCCAACCGAGCCGCTTGCCCGCCACCGTCGGGCCACCCGCTGTCACCACCTTGCGGGCCGCCGGGATGAACACGCCGGCCGCGAGCCCCTCCAGGGCGCGAGCGGCGACGAACTGCCACAGCTCCGTGCCGAACGAGAACCAGACGAGCGACACGGCGGTGCCCAGCAGTCCACCGACGAGCAGGAGTCGGGCCCGACCCCGGTCGGCCAGGTTGGCCAGCAGGAGACCCGAGACGAGCGAGGCCACGAACGTCGCGCCGGAGATGAGCCCCAGGCCGGCGGTCGAGAACCCGTAGGTGTCCTGGAACTCGGCCAACAGGGGGAAGATCATCCCCACCCCGCAGCTGATCACCCCGGCGGCGACCAGCACCGGCAGCGGCGAGGTCGACGGCGGCGGTGCGCCGTCGAGCTGGATGCTCCCGCCCGGGTCGGCGTCGTTCACCGGGGCATCTTCGCACCGCTGCGCAGGCGGTCGGGCAGACTGGCCACGTGGAGCGACCGTGGACCATCGACGATCCCGTCCGGGCGTACCGCACCGTCCGGCAGCGCACGGAGGCTCTGGCCCAGCCGCTCGGGCCCGAGGACCAGGTGGTGCAGTCCATGCCGGACGCGAGTCCCACGAAGTGGCACCGCGCCCACACCACCTGGTTCTTCGAGGAGTTCCTGCTGCGGCCGGCCGGTGGCCACACCCCGGTCGACCCGGCGTACCGCTACCTGTTCAACAGCTACTACGAGGCCGTCGGCCCCCGGCAGGCGCGGCCCGAACGTGGCCTGCTCACTCGTCCGACCGTCGAGGAGGTGGCGGCGTACCGGGAGCGGGTCGACACCGTCGTGGTCGAGCTGCTCGAGCGAGGTCCGCAGCCGCTGCTCGAGCTCGGGCTGCACCACGAGGAGCAGCACCAGGAGCTGCTGCTGATGGACGTCGCCCACCTCTTCTCGCTCAACCCGCTGCGGCCGACCTACGCGGCCGCCGGTCCACACCCCGCCGCCACCACGCCCTCGACCGACGGTGGCTGGATCGACGTCGACGGAGGAGCCTCCGAGGTGGGCCACGACGGGGACGGGTTCGCGTTCGACAACGAGGGGCCACGACACGCCGTGCTGCTCGGTCCGTTCCGCATCGCCGATCGACCCGTCACCTGCGGCGACTGGCGAGCGTTCGTCGAGGACGGGGGCTACGCACGTCCCGAGCTGTGGCTGAGCGACGGCTGGGCGGCCGTCCGGGAGCACGGCTGGGACGCGCCGGCGTACTGGCGCCGGGTCGACCACGAGTGGCTGGTGACGACGCTCGCCGGTGAGCGCCCGGTGGTCGCCGCCGAGCCCGTGGTGCACGTGAGCTACTACGAGGCCGACGCCTTCGCCCGCTGGAGCGGGGCCCGACTGCCGACGGAGACCGAGTGGGAGGTCGTCGCCACCGATCGGTGGTCCCGGGCCGAGGAGCAGTGGCACGGCGCGGTGTGGCAGTGGACGGCGAGCGCGTACCTCCCCTACCCGGGCTTCCGACCGGCCGCCGGCGCCGTGGGTGAGTACAACGGCAAGTTCATGGTCAACCAGCACGTGCTGCGCGGCGGCTGCTGCGCCACGCCGCCCGGCCACAGCCG
>CAIQNH010000181.1 GCA_903873135.1 uncultured Actinomycetes bacterium | reverse complement strand
GCCAGGTCGGCGATGGTGGCGCCGGGACCGACACGGACGGCGACGTCGAGGCCGCGATGGGTCTCGACTGCGCCGGCCGACGCCGGTCCCGGGTCCGGACCGGGGAGGGAGGGGAGGACCCGGTACCGGAGCTCCACGTGGCTCAGCCGGAGGATGCCTGCTGCTGCTGGGCCACGTTGGTCGCCACGTGCTTGGCGGCGGTGTCGAGTTCGGCGGAGATGCGGGCCAGCTGGCCCTTGTGGTTGCCGTCCCACTCACCGCGGAACCGGGTGGCGTCCGGTCCCTCCCACCAGGCGGACTTGAGCAGTCCGTCGAGCTTCGCCGTGAGCGACTTGATGGCGTCGGCGTCTGCCTTGAGCTGGCGCTGGAGTGCGGTCAGCGCCTCGGGGTCGAGTCCGAGCTTGGGCACGGGGTGCTCCTCTCCTCGGCGAGCGGTCGCCGGTCGGTCGGGGACGGTGCGGCGTCCCGGAGGGTCCTGCGGGTGGACGAGCGCTCCGCCGTGACGGCGTCGAGCAGGTGCATCCAACCCGACGGCGGCGTGTCTGTCAGCGGGTCGGGGGACCCGCACCGGCGCTCAGCGACGTCTGGGTCGACGTGAGGAGCGGGTGTCGAGCCGCGACGGGTGCAGTCCCGGCCCCCGACGGGGTGCCGGTCCGCGCCCGAGCGCATCGAGCGCGTCCCGGTAGTCGCGGGGACCGTCGAAGCCCAGTCCGCTCCGGTCGCGCGTCCCGCGGGACGTGAACGAGGACGAACCGCCGACCTCGTAGCGACGCATGACGCTCGCCACCACCAGGGCCAGACCGACCAGCACGGCGACGTCGCCGAGCGAGATCACCTGGCCCCACGGGAGGGGGATGCTGTCGCCGAGGAACGAGAGGAACCCGCCGACCTTCCGGCCCCCCGTGAGCGTGACACTGGGCGCGGCGGCGTCCTCGACCGCACCCGAGGCCTCCAGGGCCCAGGCGGTCACGGGGACGCCCCAGTTGATGATGGTCACGAACAGGTTGAGGGCCAGACCGGCGGCCACCAGCACCATGCCGCCGGTGCGCAGGTTGAGGACCGCGAACCCGAGCAGGAGCCCGGTCGCCACGATCGCCAGGAACGAGACGAACCAGCCGGACCAGGGGACCACGTCCAGGAGGAGGGTGAGGACCACCCCGCCCAGCAGCGCCTCCCACAGCGGCGGCCGCCACTCCGCGAGGTTGGCGATGGACCCACCCCACGTGAGGCCGAGGACCAGGCCGACCCCGAGGGCGAGCAGGGTGGGAACCAGTGCCACCCCCGGAAACTAGCGTGCAGGAGGTGAGCGACGACGTCCCGGGCCGGATCACCTACGAGGTCGCCGACGGGGTGGCCACCATCACGATCGACCGTGAGGAACGCCGCAACGCCCTGACCTGGGCGATCGTCGCCGAGCTGCGCAGCGCCCTGGCCCGCGCCCGGGTCGACGACGCCGTCCGGGTGGTGGTGCTGACGGGTGCCGGCGAGCGGGCGTTCTGCGCCGGAGCGGACCTCGACGGCATGGTGGGTGCCGACACCGCCGAGCTGCACCGGGCGCGCGGCCAGCTCGCCGGTCTGTTCGGCGACCTGTGGGGACTGGGTCGGCCGACGATCGCCAAGGTGCGCGGGTTCTGCCTGGCCGGCGGCCTCGGTGTGGCGCTGTCGTGCGACCTGGTCGTCGCGGCAGAGGACGCGACCTTCGGGACGCCGGAGGTCGACGTCGGGCTCTGGCCCTACATGATCACCGTGCCGCTGTGCCGGTCGATGCCGCCCAAGCGGGCCCTCGAGCTCATGATGACGGGCCGTCGGGTGGACGCTGCCGAGGCGGAGCGGATCGGATTCGTGAACCGCGTGGTCCCCGTCGACGAGCTCGACGACGCCGTCGCCGAACTCGCAGGTGTCCTGACGGCCAAGAGCCGCTCCGTGGTGGAGCTGGGCCGGGACAGCTTCTACGCCACCTGGGACATGGCGGCGGCCGAGGCGCTCAGCGTGCTGCACCCGGCGCTCGGGCTGGCGACCGGCCTCGACGACGCCGAGGAGGGGGTGGCGGCGTTCCGGGACCGACGACCACCCCGCTGGACCGACCGCTGACCCGGGCCCGGGGCGCAGGGCCCACGGCCCGGTCCCACCGGGTCGACCACCGGACACCGACGAGGAGACCGACGTGACGATCGACTACACGGCCGACCCGGCCACCCGCACCGCCACCATCACCATCGACCGACCGGACCGTCGGGGTGCGCTCAACCACGCGGCGCTCGACGAGCTCGACGGCGCGCTCGACCGACTGGCCGAGGACGCGCCCCGGGCCGTCGTCCTGTGGGGGACCGGCGACCACTTCTGCGCCGGGGCGGACCTGACCGAGCTCGAGGACCAGTCCTTCACCCGGACCCTGCGGGACGTGCTGGACCGGCTGGCCGGACTCCCGGTGCCGACCGTGGCGGCGATCGCCGGGTCGTGCATGGGTCTGGGCGTGCAGCTCGCCCTGGCCTGCGACCTGCGGCTCGCCACTCCCGACGCCCGCTTCGCCGTGCCGGTGGCCCGGCTCGGGCTCATGGTCGACCACTGGACCGTCCAGCGGCTCGCTGCGATCTTCGGCCAGTCGACGGCGCGCTGGATGCTGCTGTCCGCCGGCGTCGTGCCCGCCGACCGGGCCGTCGGTCTCGGAGCGGTCGGCGAACTCGTCGAGGTCGACCCGGAGTACGGCCCGGGCGGCACGGTCCTCGCCGCAGCCACCGAGCTCGCCGGCCGGATCGCCGAGCTCGCGCCGCTCAGCAACGCCGGTTCCAAGCTGGGCCTGGACCTCCTGCAGCCCGACGGCGTCGCGGCCGACCCGGACGGTCGCTACGCCGAGGCGTTCGACCGGGCCTGGGGCTCCGCCGACCTCGTCGAGGGTCGCACGGCGTTCGCCGAGCGGCGGACGCCGCAGTTCCGGGGGGAGTGAGCCCGGACCGGGGTCAGCGTCGGCTGCCCCGGAAGGTCCCGGTCGACACCTCCTCGGACGGGTCGAACACCACGCAGATCACGCTGCGGTCGGCCCGGTCCCACGACGCAGCGTTCGGCCACCACATGGCCAGGTCGAGCTCGGAGCGCGTCCACGGCGTGCCGACGAACGGCTCGAACCGGGCCGCGCACTGCTCCTCGGCCCACTCCTGGATCACGGAGCTGCCGGGGAACCGTCCCTCCCGGGCCACCGGGCCGTCGTAGCGGATCACCTCGGCGACCTCGTGGCGGTGGGGGACCGAGCAGTCGACGACCCACACGGCGGCGTCCTCGGCCTCCGGGTCGTCCTCGGGAGGCCAGAAGCAGGCGCCGGCGTCGATGGAGCGGAGCCCCTCGGCCACCGCCCCGACCGGAGGGCCGCTCAGCGCCGTGGTCGGCGGCGCCTCGGTGGTGGTCGTCTCGGTGCTCGTCGACGCACCCTCACCCCCGCTGCACGAGGCGGCACCGACCAGTGCGACCACCCCGACCGCCGCAGCGAGGATCCGGCGGCGGGCGCCCGGCCGCGGCGTCACAGCGAGGGCAGGTAGCGGTCGAGGTACGTGTAGCACATCCACACCGTGCCCAGGACGAGCGGGGTGAAGAGCAGGTAGGCGGGGAGGGGCCGCCAGAGCTGACCGAGCACCCACGCCGTGGCCGCGAGCAGGAGCGCCGCGACGCCCCAACCGATCGCAGGCGCCAACGCCGCCTGGTCGCCACCGAGGTCGGCCTCGGAGGCCTCGCCCACGCTGGACTGCGTGGGTTCCGGTTGCGGCTCGGTGGCGGGCGCCGCCACGGCCGCCGCCGGCGGCGTGTCGAGCACCGCGTGCACGATGATCCGCTGGGCGGCGGAGTACTTCGGGTGGCAGGCGGTGAGGGTGACGCGGTTGTCGCCGAAGTCTCGGAGCACCGAGACGTCGGACGGGTCGACCGTGTACCAGGCCTGACCCGGGACCGGACCCGGGGTCACCCGGTAGACGAACCGCCCCTGGGGAGTGGTGAGCACGACCTCGTCGCCCGGGACGAGCTCGTCGATCCGGTTGAACGGTGCGCCGTAGGTGGTGCGGTGTCCGGCGATGCCGGAGTTCCCCGCCTGCCCGGGCAGCGGGGTGCTCGGGTAGTGGCCGGGACCCTGCTTGAGCTCGGCCTTGGAGACGCCCTCGACCACGACCCGTAGGAGCTCGATCCTCGGGATCTCGATGAAGCCCACGGGCTGGCCGACCGGCGGAGCGGGTAGCGGCGGCGCGAGCGACGGGTCGGTGGTGGCGAGCTGTTCGACGAGCGCCTCGGTGTCGACCGTCGACGGGTCGGTGTCGGTGCCGGGGGGTGCGAGCTGCGCCGCGAGCGAGTCCTGGGCCTGGGACTCCTGCAGGCCGGTGCCCCAGAGCTGGTAGCCCACGAACCCGAGCAGGAAGAGGCCGAGCGCGACCATCAGTCGACCGACGGCTCCGATCACCCTGGCGAACACGGGACCACGCTAGGCCGTGGTGGCCGCCGATCCGTCGCAGTCGCTAGGTTGAGGTGCACCGCCGGGTCCGTCGCCCGCCCCGGTGCTCCCCGTCATGGACACCTCCCCCGTCGTCGACCTCCGCGGTGTGGTGGCCGTCGTCGACCGGTTCCCGGCCCTGGCCGGGGTGGACCTCCGGGTCGGTCCGGGCGAGGTCGTGCTCGTGCGGGGTCCGAACGGTGCGGGCAAGACGACGCTCCTGCGGCTGTGCGCCGGACTCCTCCCGGTGGTCGACGGCCGGGCCACGGTGCTCGGGGTGGACCTGACGACCTCGGCCCGTGACGTCCGCCGCCGGGTCGGGCTCCTGGGTCACGCGACGTTCCTCTACGCCGAGTTGAGCGTGCTCGAGAACGCCCGCTTCTGGGCCCGGGCGACCGGGGTGTCCGACGGGGACGCCGTGGCGGCCCTCGACCGGTTGGAGGTGCCGGCCCGGGTCCGGGACCTGCCGGTCCGGGCGCTGTCGACCGGCCAGCGTCGTCGCGTGAGCCTGGCCGTGACGGTCGCCCGTCGTCCGGAGCTCTGGCTGCTCGACGAGCCGCACGCGGGACTGGACGCGTCGGGCCGGGACCTGGTGGACGCGCTGGTGGACGAGGCGGCGGTCGCCGGCGCCACGGTCCTGTTCGCCTCGCACGAGCTCGAGCGCGCCGAGGCGGTGGCCCGCCGGGTGGTCACGCTGTCCGGAGGCGTCGTCACCGACGACGATGCAGTCGACGACGATGCAGTCGACGACGCGACGGACGTGACGCACTCCGACGACCTCGAGGAGGTCGAGGGTGCTCCGTGACGCGCTGCTCGTCGCCCGCAAGGACCTGCGTCTCGAGTGGCGCAGCCGCGTGGGAGTGGGCCAGGTGCTGCCGTTCGCGCTCCTCTGCGTCCTGC
>CAIQNH010000180.1 GCA_903873135.1 uncultured Actinomycetes bacterium | reverse complement strand
GTGAGTGCCTCGAGCACGGCGCTGTCGGGCGAACTGCCGTCGCCACGCCGCCGGCCTGGGGTTCGAGTGTTCATGATCGGGTCCTTCCTCCATTCCCGTTCGTGATCGGTTCGCGGTCGGCCCGTCACCGGTCCGAATCCGGTCCGTGACCAGCGGCCTGCCCGGGGTCGGACGGTCCGCTCGCTGCGTCTCCGAGGCTCGGTCGTCACCGGGGCGTCGCTCGGCGCACCGGACGCGATCGTCCAGCAGCCGCCGGGCTGGTCCCGTGGACCACGAGCGACACGGTGCCATCCGGGTGTGACATCGCCGACGACGACGGTCTCCGCACGTCCGCGACCGGACGACCCGACCCGACGTGCGGGGTGCGTGAGGTCCGGCGACTCAGCGGCGGGGGCTCGCCGACCGACGGTCGGAGTCGACACCCACGACGACCAGCTCACGGTCGGTGAGCTCGAAGATCGCCTCCTGGTCGAACTCGGCACCGAGTGCGACCGCAGCGTCGACGGTAGCACCCCAGATCAGGAAGCTGGGTTCGGCGTGCGAGCCGTCCCGACTGCTGCCGAGTGCCCTGCAGCTCCCCAGGTGCTCCCGGGCGATGGCCGCTGCCAGCCGGACGTTCGCCTCGTGGTTGGCCCCGTCGGGCTGCGACCGGCCGTCCGGGTTCCACGCC
The DNA here is from genome assembly GCA_903873135.1 of uncultured Actinomycetes bacterium. Taxonomy (GTDB): domain Bacteria; phylum Actinomycetota; class Acidimicrobiia; order Acidimicrobiales; family Microtrichaceae; genus SXMI01. Next base: position 5,595 of record CAIQNH010000180.1, on the reverse strand, counting down.
GTGACCACGTAGACCGGCCCCTCGAACGGGAACACCTCCGGGGCGGACGGCCCGTTGAGCGGCGTCCACCGACCGGGCTGCAGCTCCGCCGACACCACCGTCTGTGCGTACTGGTCCCAGCGGCGGTCGGCCACGGGCACCACGGGCGTGCCCCCGAACCGAACCGCCAGCGCGGGCCCCAGGTCGTCCGCGACCATCCGCACCCGGTCGTAGAGGGTGCTGATCTCAGCCGGATCGAGGGTCTCGGCGACGAGCGAGCCCTGCACGTGGACGGCGTCGTCGACCAGGACGATCTTCGCCACGGGAGTGGCCGCGTTCAGCTGGTTGAGCTCGGCCAGCAGCTCGGTGGTGTCCACCACGCCCGAGAGGACCTGGGCGAACACGTGGAGCCAGGTCACCCCGTCGGTGGGCTCGAGTCGGGCCCACACCGGGACCCCGTCGACCGAGAGGCGGTAGTCGCCGTCCTCGTCCCGGTGCACGACGCTCCCACCGAAGAGCTCCGCGAGTTGCTCCTCGACCTCACGGCGGACCTGCCCGTCCGGGTCGAGCGCCATCACGGCTGCGACGAACCCGTCCTGTTCGAACCAGACGGCGTCGCCGTCGTCCTCGGGCACTGCCACGGTGAGCTCGCCGCCCTCGAGTGCTGCGGCGACGGCGGCCACGGAGTCGGGCGACAGCGGGACGGACGCCGAACCCGGTCCCTCCGACCAGACGGCGTGGGTGCTGAGCCCCAGGTCGGGCCAGTACACGTCGAAGGAGATCGTGCCGTCCTCGCAGCCGAGCCAGACCATCGGGGGGACGGGGGCGTCCTCGACGTCGGGCGACGGGGGACGACGGGCGACGTGGGAGGCCACCACGAACGACTCGGCGTCGACGACGTGCACCAGCCGAGCCCGGGAGCGTTGGTGCGCCAGCATCTCGTCGACCGGGAGGTCGGGCACGGGCCGGCTCTCGACCATGACCAGGCCCGCCTCACCCTCGATCGACGCCGTGCCACCGGCGTCGTGGGGAATCCTCAGCGTCGCCACACCGGACCCACCGCTCACCAGCCGCCAGGCCTCGATCAACCGGGGGGACACCACGACGCAGGCCTCCCGGGGGTCGTCGGCGACGTGCACCACGAAGATCCGGTGCTCGTCGACCACGGCCCACCGACGGGTTCCGTCGCCGAGCAGGAGGACGAGGTTGCCGGCGAGGGTCCGTTCGTCGTCGGACACCGCAGGTCCGAGCCGACTCAGGATCGACTGCCACTCACCCTCGTCGATCTCCACCGTGACGGCCGGCTCGTCGAGCAACGACACGGCGTCGTCCGCGGACCGTGACTGGTCGGCACCCGTCGGTCCCGGACGGCGGTGCCGGCCGGCCCGGTCGCCCGCCGGCGATCCCTCGCCGGGCACCCCGTCGACCCCCTCGCCCAGGTCGCCGTCCCGGTCCCCGTCGTGGTCGCTCACGCTCGCTCCTCCCCCGGCCGGGCTCCCCACGGGCGGCCCGGCCACACGACGCTCCCCGCGACCGGGACCCAACGCGGCCCGGGACCCCATTGTGCACCAGTGGTGGGACACGCCCCGCAGGGGTTCGGGAGGCCCCGTGTCACATGTCGGAGCGACCGGGCTCGAGGAGGTGCGGGGCGTCCGGACGAGCCGGACCCAACCCCACGAGCACCCCGGTGACCACGACCGGAGGAGAGGAGACGGAGATGGACGCAACCGACGAGACCGGGAGCCGCGGGAACCCTGCGGGAACCGACGGCGATCAGAGCGACGGGCGGAGCCACCTGGTCGTGCTGATCGACCGCTCGGGCAGCATGGCCGTCATCGCCGACGACGTGATCGGCGGATTCAACCGTTGGCTGGCGGACCAGCAGGCATCGGGCGACGACGCCGTGGTGACGCTGGTGCTGTTCGACTCGATCAACTCCCACGAGGTCGTGGCCGACGCCGTGCCGGTGGCCGAGGTGATCCCGCTCGACGAGCGGACCTTCCAGCCCCGAGGGAGCACCCCGCTGCTGGACGCCACCGAGCAGGTCATCTCCCGGGCCCGGGAACGGGAGAAGCGACGGGCGCACCTGGGCCTGCCCGCCGAGGCGGTCGTGATCGTGTCCATCACCGACGGGCACGAGAACGCCAGCCGTCGGATCACCGTCGATCGGCTCCGGCGGAAGATCGCCAAGCGGGAGCGGCGGGGGTGGACCTTCGTGTTCCTGAGCGCCGCGCTCGACGTCTACGGCGAGGCCCGCTCGCTCGGCTACCGGGACGGGAACGTCCAGGCGTTCGCGGCCGACGCGCCCGGGACGTACGCCGCCTTCCACTCGCTGTCACAGGCGACTGGCAACGTTCGGCGCATGCTTCGGACGGGAACGTTCGACCCCGCCGGTTCCGTCTGGGGAGAGGACAAGCCGGCGGAGTCGGACCGAGACGGCCGGAGCTGACCGCCGGGAGACCGGCGGCGTCGGGTCCGGGGGTTGCCCCATTCCCCCGGGCCCGGCGGACCGTCCAGCCGGTCGGCCTGCGGCCGGCCCACGAGCACGGCGCCGACCACGGCGCCCACGAGGGAACTGACAGCACGAGTGGAACCGAGCGAGACACCCGACGACCGCAGGCCGGCACCCCTCCGCCACGCCCTGGACATGACGACCGGGGAGGTGTGGACCTTCGACGCTGCAGGTCCACCAGCGGAGCGTGACGGCAGTCGCCCGGACCGTGACATCGGGACCGGCGGACGAGGCCGCCGGTCCTCGGGCCCGCCCGGCCAGCAGGAGCGCCCCCCGGAACGCTCGGCGTGCGGCAGCTACCGAGCGGGCCACGACCCGCACGTCATCCAGCACCGCCTCTGCAGCGAGGAGACCGACCCGGTGAAGGCGGCCCGACTCGTCGAGGTCACCGAGATCGACGACCGGGGTTGGATCGAGTTCGTACTCGACGGCGAGGTGCACCGGCGTTGGAACCACCACCCAAACCGCCTCCGACACGTCCTCGACGAGCACCCCGACGCCCTGGTCGAGGTCAGCCTCCGCTGGCACCTGCTCAAGGTGTACCGACACGACCTGCAGAGCGCGTGGGTCTTCAACCTGGGGAACGCCCGGTCGAGCTGCCGGTCGGACTGACCGCCACGGGTGGCGCATCCCTCCTCGCCCGACCGCCCGTCCTAGTGTGCGTCGTGTGAGCCGACCGCACCCTCCCGGCCGACGCCTGCGACTCGGGCTGACCGCCGCGCTGCTCGCCGTGACGGTCGCCGTCGGAGCGACGGCCTGCGGGGGTGACGCCACCGAGTCCGGCACCCCGGTACCGTCGGAGTCCTCGACCTCCGCTCCGCCCACCACGCTCGGCTCGGGAGACGGGACCACGACCATGAGAACCGAGGTGTTCACCGACCCGTCCCGACCGACCGGCGTCACGCCGGGTCGGGTCATCCCCACCGACATCTACGTCCCCGGTGGCACGGGACCGTTCCCGATGATCGTCCACGCCCACGGGCTGTCCGGGAACTCCGGGAAGTTCTCCGAGCTCCTCTCCGCGTGGTCACGAGCCGGCTACGTGGTGGTGGCCCCCAACTTCCCGCTCACCAGCGACGCCATCCCGGACGAGGCCCAGCAGGTCGGCGACGTGGTCCAGCAGCCCGCCGACATCCGGTTCGTCACCGACCAGGTGCTCGCCATGAACCGACCCGGGGGTGAGCTCGAGGGACTCGTCGACCCGGGCCGTCTCGGGATCTCCGGACTCTCGCTCGGTGGAGCCACCACCTACGCCAAGATCTTCCACCCGTGCTGCGTGGACGAGCGCTTCCGCTCCGCCATCCTCATGTCGGCGTTCCTGTACCCGCAGCCAGGTGGCGAGTTCACCTTCGACCGGGAGTTCCCCGTCCTCGTCTTCGCCGGGACCGCTGACACGGCCATCCCCTACTCGGCGCAGCTCGAGGCCGCCGCCAAGCTGCCGGGGCCCACGTGGACGGTGACGCTCACGGACGGGAGCCACGCCTGGCCGTTCGAGAACACCCCGTCGCCCCACGACCAGGTGGTCGTCGACACGTCGTTGGCGTTCTGGGACGGAACGCTCCGTGACGATCAGGCGGCGCTCGACTCGATCGCCACCACCGCTGCGGTCCCGGGCCTCGCGAGCGTCGCCGTCACCGGCTGACCCCGCCGGGTACCGCGTCGACACCTACCGACGTTCTGCAGGTATCGTCGCACGGGTCACGGTCGGGGCGGGACGCACCGGTCGGAACCCGAGTCGAACGGTTCGACCGGGGCGGAGCGACAGGGGACGGACGTGCTGCACTCCTCGATGATCCGGATCCGGCGGACCAGGTTCCGCTCGCTGTTGGGCGTGGTGGCGGTGTCCTCGATCCTCGGCTCACTGCTCGGCGTCGCCACGGCGGCCTTGGAGGCCGTCGGTCCGACTGCGCCGGTCGCAGACGCAGCGCCGGTCGCCGGCGGCCTCGGCTACACGGCGCTCGGTACACCGTGTCGAGCGGTCGACACCCGAGTCACCGGTGTCCCCGACGGCGACCTGGTCGCCAACGAGACCCGCAACTTCCAGATCCGCGGCACCACCTCGCTGGCCGGCCAGGGCGGGAACGCCTCCGGGTGCGGTGTGCCGTCCACTGCACAAGCCGTCGAGGTGTCGATCACCGCGGTGAGTCCGAGCGGCACCGGGTTCGTCCGTGCCTACGCGGCCGGCGGCACCGTTCCCACGGCCACGTTCATCAACTACACGAACGGCCGCGGCATCACGAACACCGGGACGGTCCCGCTCAACACCGCCCAGACCCAGGACCTGGGGATCACGAACTTCGGTGGGACGATCCACGTCATCGTCGACGTCCAGGGCTACTTCGAGGCGTCGACGGGCACCAGCTACGTCCCCCTGGCCACTCCGTGCCGGGTCGTCGACACCCGCAACGCCGGCGGCACGCTCGCCGGGGGCACCTCACGCGCCTTCCAGGTGGCGGGCAGCGGGTCCAACTTCGCCGCCCAGGGTGGCACCGCCGGCGGCTGTTCCGTGCCCGACGGGGTGTTCGGGGTGGAGGTGTCGCTGACGGTCGCCTCGCCGGTGGGAACCGGATTCGTCCGCGTCGCCCCCAACGACGGCACCGTTCCGAACGCCACGTTCATCAACTACAACGACGCCACCGGCATCACCAACACCGGCACCGTCACTCCCAGCAACACCCAGGACCTCGACGTCCTCGTCCAGAACTTCGGCGGGACGATCCACGTGATCGTCGACGTCCAGGGCTACTTCACGAACAGCGGCGACGGCACCCGCTACCAGACCGTGACGCCGTGCCGAACCGTCGACACCCGCAACACCGGCGGGCCGTTCACTCCCGACCTCACCCGGACCTTCCAGACCGCCGGAGTGCGCGGCGAGTTCGTGCGCCAGGGCGGCGGCAACCCGACCGGTTGCGGGGTCCCCCAGCGGGCCACTGCCGTCGAGGCCTCGATCACCGCAGTGTCACCCATCGGGTCCGGCTTCACCCGACCGGCTCCGGCCGGGACGGTCCCGGCGGCCACCTTCCTGAACTACACGGCGGTCGGCGGGATCACCAACACCGGGACGGTCCCGCTCGCCGGAGGTGGCCTCCAGGACCTGGCGG
>CAIQNH010000179.1 GCA_903873135.1 uncultured Actinomycetes bacterium | reverse complement strand
GCGATGCGGGATCGGACCGTGCCCACCGGGACACCGAGCTCCGATGCGATCGTGGCGTAGTCGAGGTCGGCGACGTCGCGCAGGGCGACCGCCTCGGCGAGCACGTCGGGGAGCGACGCCAGCGCCTCGGCGAGCTCGCGGCGGGACTCCCGCCGCAGTGCCTCCCGTTCCGGGTCACCCGACCCCGTTCCTCCGGCGTCCGTGGCCTCGTGGCCGTCGTGTCCCTCGTCGTCGGTCGGGACGGGCCGCCGCCGTCGTCTGCGCAGCTCGTCGAGGGCTCGGTTGGTGGCGATCCGGTGGACCCACGTCCCGAAGGACGAACGGCCGTCGAACCTCGGGAGACCGACGTTGATCGAGGCGAGTGCGTCCTGGGCGGCGTCCTCGGCGTCGTGGAACGACCCGCAGATCCTCCGGCAGACGCTGCGCACCTGCGGCTCGGCCCGGCGGAGCAGCTCCTCGGTGGCCCGGTGGTCGCCCGACCGGCTCCGCTCGATCAGCTCGGCGTCGTCGAGGCGCCGCAGGGTCGCGCGACCGGCTCGTCGCACCGTGGGACCCGCTAGCCCTGGGCCGGCCGGCCGCTGGCGGACAGCTCGTCGATCTGGACCCGGTGTCCGCTGCCGTCGGCCTCGCCGAGCGAGGTGATCCACAGCAGGACGACCCGACCGATCTCGCCGTCGGTGGCGACCTCGACCGTCCCCCGGACGTCCTCGACGGTGGCTGCCGGCTCGAGTCGTCCCAGGTCGATCGAGTCGTCCACCTCGCCGTCGACCACGTACAGCGCGCCGCTCCACCCGTTGTCGCCCGAGACGATCCGGACCCGGTCGACCTCGGACCGCGACTCGAGCACCAGGGCCACGCCGACACCGGTCTTGGAACCGAAGAAGGTCGGCTCGTCGTACAGCTCCGTCCGCCAGCCCGTGGCCGGGTCGCCGTCGGCGGCGAGCTCGGCCTCGTCGTCGTTCTCGCCCTTCGTCCCGCTGCCCTGGGGGTCGAAGGTCGCCACCCGGGCCACGGCGAGGGGCTCGATCTCGTCGGCCGGCGTGGTGGTGGCGACCGAGCCGTCCGGGTCGTCGGACCGGGTCTCGTTGACGAGCAGTCCGGCGACGGTGACGGCGGCCGCGACGATCAGGATGAGGAGCGTCGGCAGCAGCCACCCGCGCTCGGACCGGGAGAACGACTCGGGGTGCTCCTCGATGAACGCGAGTTGCTCGTCGGACTCGAACCCGGTCGGAGGTCCCGGGACGTGGATGCTCCCGCCCATGAGCGCAGCGCGGAAGTCGGCGGCCGACTCGAACCGGTTCGCCGGTTCGACGGCGAGCGCCGTGAGGAGGACTTCGGCGAGGTGCGGCGGGACGTCGGCTCGCACCTGGCGCGGGTCGAGGGGGGGCGAGTGGAGTCGGGCCAGGGCGATGGTCGCGGCGCTGTCGCCGGTGAACGGTGCCCGGCCGGTGACGCACTCGTAGAGGACGACGCCGAGCGAGTACAGGTCCGCCCGGCGGTCCACGTCCTCGCTGCGGACCTGCTCGGGGGCGAGGTACGAGGCGGTGCCGACGAGCGAGCCCTCCTGGGTGAGCTCGGTGTGGCCGTCCGCCCGGGCGATCCCGAAGTCGGCCAGTTTCACCCGTCCGTCGGCGCACAACAGGATGTTCGACGGCTTGATGTCACGGTGGACGACGTCGGCCCGGTGGGCGGCCTCGAGTGCGTCGAGGACGCGCAGCCCGATGCGCTCGGTGGTGTCGGCGTCGAGGACCCCGCGCCGGTCCAGCAGGTCACGGAGCGTCGACGCGTCGAGCAGCTCCATGATGATCGCCTCGTGGTCGCCGTCGCTGTGGGTGTCGAAGACGCCCACGACGCCGGGGTCGTTGATCCGGGCCGCCGCCTTCGCCTCCTGTCGGAAGCGTTCGACGTGGAGCGGGTCGGTCGCCAGGTGCGGGTGGAGCAGCTTCACCGCCACCCGGCGGGACAGGAGCGTGTCGGTGCCCTCCCACACCTGGGCCATGCCCCCGGAGCCGATGAGCCGGTCGAGGCGGTAGCGACTGCCGAGCACGAGCCCGGAGAGCCCGGCCGAGGACGACGTGATCGGCACGTTGCCGCTGTCACCGACCCGCGTCTCGTCCACGCGGGGTGACGCTACCGTCCTCGCCCGGGTCGGGACTCGTCACCGACCTGCTCGGGTGCGGCCCCCCGTCGCGGGACGAGCGCCGCCGCCGCCGGCGGGCCGTCGTCAACCACCACCACGCGAGCACCAGGAGCGACAGCACCGAGAGCGCCGCGCCGACGCCCGAGAACCGGGTCGCCTGGACCCGGGTCTCGAACGAGGTGATCCCGACGGCGCCGTCGGGCGAGGTGAGGTCGTAGCGCACCGTGGACTCACCCCCGGCCCGGACGACCACGTCGAGCTCGACGAGGTTGTCACCGGGATCCAACCGGAGTCGGCGCCGGTCACCCTGGGGGAACTCGACGCGGTTGCTCCGGATCCGGAGCTCGACGTCGACGGGGTAGGGGAGGTCGTTGGTGAACCGCAGCGGGATGGTCGACTCGCTGCTCCCGAGCACGACCGTCCGGTCCTCCGGGGCCCGGATGCGGTCGAGGAGTGCCCGGGCCTGGGCGGCGATCGAGGCGTGCGTCGCCGCCCGGGCCGGGGCGTCGACGGCGCGGGAGGTGCTCTGGCTGTTGAGGAGGGCCCAGGTGTCGACGTCGGGGTCGGCGATCCCGACGACGCTCCGGACCCCGTTGATCAGCGTCGTCGTGGAGCGGAACTCGGCGACGGTGGCCTCCTGCGGCGCCGGAGCCCCGGGTGGCACGCCGGCCAGCGCGTACTCGTCGTCGACCGGGACCGCCGGTGGTGGCGCTGCTGCCGGATCGGCCCGCAGCAGGCCCGTCCCGTCGAGCGCCGGGGCCAGGGCCAACAGGATCGCCGGGTCGATCTGCGGCGGGACGAACGCGAACGACTGCGGGCCGGGGAAGGAGGACGGGTCGTCGTCGACGACGCTGAACCAGGTGGCGGCGAGTTCGGTCGAGATCCGGTTGGCGGCCACGCCCGGGTCGATCGTCGGGTCGATCGACAGGAGGGAGACGAGCGGGTCGTCGGCGATCACGGTGAGCGGCGTCGCAGGTGGGTCGTCGTTCGTCCCGGGCTCCCCGTCGGTCAGGACCATGGTCCTCCACCGGGCCTCGTCCTCGTCCACGCCGTCCGGTCGGACGATCCGGTCGGCGGGGAGCACGACCCGCCGGACCCCGAGGCTCTCGATCGCCGGCAGCGACCCCGGGTCGAGCGTGTCGTCGAGCAGCCAGGTCTGGTCCACCGGAGTCCGGAGCGTCGCGGTCTCGACGACCGACACGCCCGTCTCGAGGACCTGCTGGAGGACGTCGAGCCCGTTGGCCCGGATGATGCCGGCGGTGTCGACCGGGACGTCGGTCCGACGCACGCTGCGGCCACCGAGGTCCGGTTGCTGGAGGGCCTCGCCGAGCGCGGTCGACGACCTGGTCCCGGACCGTTCGAGCCCCGAGATCAGGTTGGGCTCCAGTGCCAGGGTGAAGGGGAACTCGGGGACGGCCTGCAGGAGGTCCGCCACCTGGTCGACCCGGGTCAGCAGCTCGTCGGAGAGCGAGGAGTTCCCCTCGAGGGTCAGGGTGGGTTCGGCGTCGAGTGCCAGCGCCGTGGTGACCGCCAGTTCCGCCGGGCGGCCGTCGCGGCCGACGGGACGGTCCTCCGGGGGCCGGACCATGAACACGGTCTCCTCCCACAGGGCGGTGCCCCCGCCGTCGACGAGGTCGAGCGAGACCGGGACGATGCCGTCGTCGGGGACCACCACGGCCCCGCCATCGCCCTGGTCGACGTCGGTGATCTGCAGCTCGACCCGCCACCCGGCGAGTGGGTTGCCCAGCAGACCGTCGGGGATCCGCAGCGGACTGCGGAGCGTGCCCCCGGGCGGTGCACCCGAGGCGATCGCCGCCACGCGGTCCCGCAGGTCCGACCGATTGGTGATCGGCTGGTGGAACCGGACCTCGAGCACCGACCCCGGTGGCACCTGCCCGGTCGGCTCGAACCGCAGCTCGAAGGTGCCGGTCGGTGGGACCGAAGGGGTCACGTACGCGAGCCGGAGGTCGACCACGGGGTCGGTCGGCGCCTGCACCCTCGGGTCGGGCCGGGCCGAGGCGGTCGGGGCGGACCAGGTGACCGCGCCGGTCACCGCCAGGGCGACGGCGACGGCCCGGAGCAACCGGCCGGGAGGAGGAGTCGTCACGGCAGCGGTCGGCGGAGGACCACCAGGTCGCTCGGGGTGAGCTCGAAGCCGAGCCGGCGGTAGAGCGCCAGAGCCCGTTCGTTGTCGGTCTGGGTGTTGACGAGCAGGCGGTGGCACCGTCGTCGCGCCCAGCGCATGGCGTCCCGGCACAGCGCGGTGGCGAGACCGCGGCCCTGGTGCGCCGGGTCGGTCGCGAGGCGTTGGAGGAAGGCCTGGCCTCCGCTGCGGCCGGTGATGGCGTAGGCGACGACCCCTGAGGGGCCCTCGACCACCCGGAACCGACTCGACGGTGTGGCGGACTCGGCGTCGTGCATGGACTCGGCGTCGAGTTGCCAGAAGTCCGGGAACGCCCGACGGTCGGTGTCGAGCGCGGGCGCCCGGTCGGACCGTCGGGCCCGTCGCAGTCGGTAGCCCGAGGGGACCTCCGGTCCCCGGGTCGGTTCGTCCAGGTCGGCGGCGAGGACCCGGAGTCGGTCGAACTCCTCGAACCCGAGCCGCAGGAACGGCCCGGTCTCGTCGGTGTGCAGGGCGGAGGTGATGACCGAGCGGTACCCCTCGCCCCCGAGCCGGTCCAGGCAGGCGCGCAGGGAGTCGTCACGGACGCGCGGGGACTCCGGGGTCAGCGCCAGGTAGGCGATCTCCGGGTCGGCGTGCCACGGTCCGACGCGGTACCGGTCGCGTCCCAGGGTGAGGGTGGCTCGAGAGGTCATCGGCGGGTTCCGTCGCAGAGCGTACGGGGCCGACCACCTCCGGCGCAGGGTCTCGGGTCCGGGAGGCGTCCGGATCGACCGTCGGTACGCTCGGCGGGTGACCGTGCTCGTGTACACCGACGAGCGGTTCCTCGACCACGAGACCGGCGCCGGACATCCCGAGCGTCCCGAGCGACTCGTCGCCGTGGAGGAGGGGCTCGCCCCGCTCGACCGGGCGGGAGGGCTGGTCCGCGTGACCCCCGTCCCTGCGTCCGACGCCGACCTGACCCGGGTCCACACCACGGAGCACGTCCACGGGGTGGACGGGGCGAGCCGTCCCGGACTCCACCACGTCGACGCCGACACCGTCGTCGGCCCCCACTCGGCGTCGGCGGCCCGGCTCGCGTCGGGTGCGGGTCTCGACGCCGTCGCCCGGTTGCGCGCCGCCGAGGCGGACGCCGCGTTCCTGGCGGTTCGTCCCCCGGGTCACCACGCCACCGGCGATCGTGCCATGGGCTTCTGCCTGTTCAACCACGTCGCCGTGGCGGCGGCGGCGCTCGCCGAGGCCGGCGACCGGGTGGCGGTCGTCGACCTCGACGCCCACCACGGCAACGGCACCCAGGCCATCTTCGAGCGGTCCGCCGAGGTCCTCTACGCCTCGTGGCACCAGTGGCCGCTCTACCCGGGCACCGGCGCCGCCGACGAGGTCGGCTCCGGGGCCGGTCGGGGGACGACGCTCAACGTCCCCCTGCCGGCCGGGGCGACGGGCGAGCGGTACCTCGAGACGCTCGAGCTCCTCGTCGGCCCGGCGTTGGAGGCCCACCGGCCCGACTGGCTGCTCGTCTCCGCCGGGTTCGACGCGCACCGTCGCGATCCGCTCACCGACCTGGGGCTCACCTCTGGTGACGTCGGGGTGCTGGTGGCCCGCCTCGTGTCGCTGGTCCCTCCCGGTCGCACCATCGTGTTCCTGGAGGGCGGCTACGACCTGACCGCGGTCGCCGCGTGCACGGAGGCGACGGTGGGGGCCCTGCTGGGCGTCACGATCCACCCGGAGGCGCCGACGAGCGGCGGGCCGGGGGAGGGGACGGCCCGACGACTGGCCCAACTACGCTCGCGTCGTGACACCTGAGCGCGCCCAGCGGCTGATCGCCCGGGCCGCCCCGCTGACCGAGGTGTTCGCCCGGGCGGACCGGCGGCTCTACCTGGTCGGAGGGTCCGTGCGCGACCTGTTCGTCCCCGAGTCGGTCCTCCGTGATCGACCCGACGTCGACCTGACGACCGACGCCGAGCCCGAGGAGATCAAGCGGATCGTCGCACCGATCGCGGACGCCGTGTGGACCACGGGCGAGGCGTTCGGCACGATCGGCGCCCGGGTCGGCGACGAGACCTACGAGATCACCACCCACCGGGCCGACACCTACCGCCCCGAGAGCCGCCAGCCCGAGGTCCGATTCAGCCGGGACGTCGAGGACGATCTGGCCCGTCGGGACTTCACCGTCAACGCGATGGCGCTCGAGGTCACCTCGTCGTCGCCCGTCCTGATCGACCCGTTCGACGGGCTCGCCGACCTGCACGACCGGGTGCTGCGGACCCCGATCGACGCCGACGAGTCGTTCTCGGACGATCCGCTGCGGATGCTCCGTGCCGCTCGGTTCGTCGCCCGCTACGGGCTCGAGCCCACGCCCGACGTCCTCGCGGCCGTGACGGGCGGGGTCGAGCGCCTCTCGATCGTCTCGGCCGAGCGGATCCGGGACGAGCTCTGCAAGCTCGTGGTGGTGGACGACCCGAGCGCCGGGCTGTGGTTCGTCTCCGACACCGGGTTGGCGGCCATGTTCCTGCCCGAGCTCCCCGACATGCGCGTCGAGCAGGACCCGATCCACCGTCACAAGGACGTGCTCACCCACACGATCGCCGTCGTCGCGCAGTCGGCCTGTCGACTCGAGGTGCGGCTCGCGGCCCTGTTCCACGACGTCGGGAAGCCCAAGACCCGGTCCATCGGGCCGAAGGGCGTGTCGTTCCACCACCACGAGGTCGTCGGTGCCCGCATGACCCGTGACCGGATGCGGGCGCTGCGGTTCTCCAAGCAGTTGGTCGACGACGTCACCCAGCTCGTCTACCTGCACCTCCGGTTCCACACCTACCAGATGGGCTGGACCGACGCCGCGGTGCGACGGTTCGTCCGTGACGCCGGCCCGCAGCTCGAGGACCTGCTGGCGCTCACCCGGGCCGACTGCACCACCCGCAACCGCCGGAAGGCCGAGCAGCTCTCCCGCAGGATCGACGAGCTCGAGGACCGCATCGCCGCGCTGCAGGAGGCCGAGGCGGTCCGGTCGATCCGACCCGACCTCGACGGGGCCGAGGTGATGGCCCACCTGGGGATCCCCCCAGGGCCCCTGGTGGGCAGGGCGCTCGGGCACCTGCTCGAGCTCCGTCTGGAGCGGGGCCCGCTCGAGCGCGACGAGGCGCTCGCCGAGCTCGATCGTTGGTACTCGTCACAGACCGGCGCCGCGCCGGACGGAGGTGCGTGAACATGGCTGAGATCGTCGTCGGCGTCGACGGGTCCGAGCACTCCCTGTCCGCCCTCCGCTGGGCCGCGGCGGAGGCGCGACTGCGCTCGTCCGGTCTCCGGGTCGTGTCGTCCTTCAGCACCCCGTTGATGACGACGGGCTACGAGGTGGCCGCTCCCGATCCCGCCGACCTCCAGGCGGCGACCACCACGGTGCTCGGCGCCGCCGTCGACGCCGTGCGCGCCGAGGGGCTGCTCGAGGGCATCGACGTGCAGGTCGAGGTGCTCGACGGCCACCCCGGCGAGCGCCTGATCCAGTGCTCGACCACGGCCGAGCTGCTGGTGGTCGGTTCCCGGGGACACGGTGGGTTCGTCGGTCTGCTCCTCGGGTCGGTCACGACCTACTGCGTCAACCACGCCCACTGCCCGGTCGTCGTCGTCCGTCACGAGGCCTGACGACAGCGGTTCCCCCGCCGGACCGGAGCGGCCGCGGGCTCAGATGCCGAGCTTGCGGGCCCGCACGAGCAGGGTCTCCGGGACCCACTCGCTGAGCGACGATCGGTGCGGGCTGGACCCGTTGCCGTCGGCCCGGGGCTCGAGCACCGTGTCGACCCGGAAGCTCGCCCGGGTGAGCGTGGTGAACACCTCGCTCAACGAGTGCGGGTGGCTGACCCCCTCGTCGGCGGCGGCCCGCCAGGCCCGCGGCGCCGTGTGCCACGCCGTGCGCATCAGGGAGGGCGGCTGCTCCTCGGTCTCGTCGTCCTCGAGCATCGCTGCGAACGGGTGGGGCAGCGACAGGATGAACGGCGACTCGGGCGTGAGGACCCGGTGGACCTGGCGGACGACCCGGCTCAGGTCCTGGACGGCCGCGAGCGCGTAGACCGAGACCACCAGGTCCACGGCGTCGGCACGGAGGAACGCCAGGTCGGCCAGGTCGCTGTGGTGGAACTCGATCCGGACCTCGGCCCGCTCGGCCGCCAGACGGGCCTGGGCGAGCCTGGCGGTGGACGTCTCCACGGCGACCACCCGGGCGCCCCGACGGGCCAGGGCGATCGCGGCGGCGCCGGTACCGCACCCCAGGTCGAGCACCCGTCGGCCCTCGACGTTGCCGACGAGTCGGTTGATCTGGTCGTGGTCGAGGTCCGGACCGAACTCGACGACCTGACCGGCGAGCTCGACCCCGTGGGGGAAGCTCACGGGCGGCAACGGTTCGGGACGGGTGTGCTCGTCGACCAGCACCGGTCGGGTGCTGAGGTTGCCGGCCGAGGGGTGGCGACGGATGGTGCGCTGAGCCATCGGCCCCATTCTCGCCGCTGGTCGTGCCGAGGTCGTGGACCGCCGGTCCGGGCCGTGGCGATCACAGTGGTCGTGGCGGTGGCGGTGGCGGTGGCCGTGGCCGTGGCGGCGCCGGGCGTCGGGGGTAGCGTGTCGAGGTGCCGTTCACCCAGCCGGACGCCTCGGGTCGCCCGGGCCGTGCCCCGGGCAGCGTCGACTACCGCTTCGCCAGGCGGCAGGTGCTGGCGAGGGTCCGGGCCGGCTCCATCCCCCGGTCCGAGGTGTGCGACGCGCAGCGGGAGCTGCTCCGGGTCGCCGAGCACTGTTCGCAGCGGGCGACGACACCCTGTCCGGTCTGCGCCGAGTCCAGCCTGCGGATCGTCCGCTACGTCTTCGGACCCCGGCTGCCGGCGGGAGGCCGAGTCGTGAACGGCCGGGCCGAGCTCCGCAAGCTGGCGGCCAACCGCACCGGACTGCGCTGCTACGTGGTCGAGGTCTGCCTGGCCTGTCGCTGGAACCACCTGGTCGAGGTGGCGCCGGTCGAGTCCCGGTCCGCCGCAGCCTCGGGCGACGCCGCTCCCGGGCGGCGGGCGGGGGTGACGGGGACGTCGTGAGGCGTCCCGGTCGGCTGGGGAGGTCTCCCCGCCACCACGGCTGCGGCTGACCGGACACCAGGGCGCCCGTCGGGCAGACTGAACCCGGGTCCGTGCCGGGCCCGCCGTGGGTCCCCGCCCGAGGGGCGGACCCGACCGACCGGACCGACCGTGGCGTCACGCACGACCAAGAGCGACGACCGAGCACCAGAGGTCTCGGCCGAACCAGCGGGGAGGAGCGGCCTGCTCTGGCGGCTCCGGTTCGTGGCCTTCGGGGCCATGGTCCTCGGGGTGGTGGCCGTCGGCGGCGTGTGGACCGCCCTCAACACCCTCGAACTCCCGCCCGAGGCCCGTCCGATCGAGACCTCGTTCGTCTGCGACGCGGACGTCCCCGACGGCCAGTGCGGATTCGACACGGCCATGGCCAAGCTCAAGTCCGAGGAGGAGCGGGTCCTCGTCGACTACGAGCAGCTCCCCGAGGTCCTGGTCCAGGCGGTGCTCTCGGCGGAGGACCGCAAGTTCTTCGACCACAACGGCGTGGACCCGATGGGCATCGGCCGCGCCTTCTACCAGACGATCTCCGGTGGTGGGGACAACCTGCAGGGCGGCTCCACCATCACCCAGCAGTACGTCAAGAACGTGTTCCTCACCTCCGAGCGCACGATGGACCGCAAGGTCCGGGAGGCCATCCTCGCCGTGAAGCTCGAGCGGGAGCTCGACAAGCGAGAGATTCTCACGAGGTACCTCAACGAGGTCTACTTCGGCCGGGGTGCCTACGGCGTGGAGGCGGCCTCGCGCGCCTACTTCGGCGTCGACGTCGAGCAGCTCGACCTGCCCCAGGCCGCCTACCTGGCCGGGCTCATCCGGTCGCCCGAGACCGCCGACGCCACCCTGGCCCCGGACGTGGCGACCCGACGCCGCGCCAGCGTGCTGGGGGCGATGGTCGAGGAGGGGTACATCGACCAGGCGGCGGCCGACGCCGCGTCGGCCCAGCCGTGGCTGACGGAGGCCCGGATCGAGGCGGACGGCCGGGTCCTCCCGCCCAACATCCTGGAACGGGTCGAGGCCGAGACCGACCTGGGTCCGGTCCGCTACGACGACATCGGCTCCGAGTACTGGGTGGAGCTGGTGCGACGGCAGCTCCGCAACCGGTTCGGTCCGGGTGCCGAGACACGAGGGTTCCGCGTCTACACGACCTTCCGGCCCGAGGTGCAGGCCCAGGCGGTCGAGTCGGTGAACGGGTACGTCAACCAGCCGGGTGGTCCGCTCGGGTCGCTCGTCTCCGTCGACAGCGAGGGTCGGGTCGTGGCCATGGTCGCCGGTCGTGACTACCAGTCGAGCCAGGTGAACCTGGCGCTCGGGGCCGAGGGCGGTGGCTCGGGGCGCGCCCCCGGGTCGACCTTCAAGCCGCTCGCCCTGGCCGCGTTCATCGAGGACGGGTTCTCGGTCGACTCCCGGTTCGAGGCCCCGCCGACGACCCAGTTCCCGGGAGTGACCGAGTCCGACGGCGCACCGTGGCGTCCGGCCAACTTCGACCGGGCCGACCACGGCGTCCAGACCGTCGAACAGGCCACCTGGGGGTCCACGAACACCGTCTACGCCGGCATGGTGGACCAGGTGACCCCCGAGCGGCTGGTCAACATGGCCAACCGGCTCGGCGTCACCGCCGAGCTGGAGCCCGTCTACTCGCTGGTGCTGGGCGCGGTCGGCGTGTCGGTGCTGGACATGACCTCGGCCTACTCGACCTTCGCCCGGCATGGGGTCCGGATCGACCCCTACGTGATCGAGCGCATCGAGGACTCCGACGGCAACGTGGTGTTCGACGCCGCCGTCGACGTGCCCCGGCAGCAGGTCGTCGCCCCGGACGTGGCCGACACGGTCACCTCCGTGCTCACCGGGGTGATCCGACGCGGGACGGGGCGGAACGCCTCGTTCGGCTCGCCGGCAGCCGGCAAGACCGGGACGACCGACAACGCCGAGGACGCCTGGTTCGCCGGGTACACCTGCAACCTCACCGCCGTGGTGTGGATGGGCTACGAGGAGCCCCGGGAGATGACCACCTCGGGCGGTGGCCAGATGTCGGGTGGAGCCACCCCGGCCCGGATCTGGCGGAACTTCATGTCCGAGGCCACCAGCGGCGACGACGACTGCGAGTACGCGGACGTCGACTACGGCGAGAAGGTGCTCAACAGCAGCGCCTCGCCGAGCAGGTCCTCGTCGGGGTCGTCCTCCCGTTCGTCGAGCGGGGGAGGGGCGTCGTCCTCCTCGTCGACCACCACGACCGCCCCGAGCCGGTCGACGACCACGACGGTCCCCCGGTCCACGACCACCGTCCCCCGGTCGACCACGACGGTCCCGCGGTCCACCACCACGGCACCCCGTCCGGGCGGTTGATCCCCGGCCGCCCGGGGCCCGTCCCTGAGACCTTCCTCGGTCGGTCCCGGACCCGGCCGTCGGGTAGTTGCCACGGGCACCTCCGCCGTCGTACCGTTCGTGTGTCGGCCGGCAGCCACAGGGCGCTGGACCAACTCAGGAGGTGGGCTCGTGGCTCCATCTGCAACCGTGACCGGTCCCCGGCGCACCGTCCCTGCGGTGCGCTCCACCAAGGTCCGGCGTGGTGACGCGCCGCTCGTGATGGTGACCGCCTACGACGCTCCGGGTGCCCGGATCGCCTCCGAGGCCGGTGTGGACGTGATCCTGGTCGGCGACTCCGTCGCCATGGTGGTGCTCGGCTACGACGACACCCTGCAGGTGACCGTCGACGACATCGCCCACCACACCGCGGCCGTGGCCCGGGCCCGCCCGGACTGCCTGATCGTGGGCGACCTGCCCTGGCTCAGCTACCACGTGTCGATCCCCGAGACGGTCCACAACGCCGCCGCGCTCGTGCGGGCCGGGGCCCAGTGCGTGAAGCTCGAGGGAGGCCGGAAGCGGGTCCCCGTGATCGAGGCGCTCGTCGACGCCGAGATCCCGGTGATGGGTCACCTGGGGCTCACCCCGCAGTCGGTCAACGCCATGGGCGGCTTCAAGGTGCAGGCCCGGGAGTCGGAGGCGGCGCTGCAGCTGGTGGCCGACGCCAAGGCCCTCCAGCACGCCGGTGTGTTCGCCATCGTGCTCGAGGGCGTGCCCGACGAGGTGGCCCGGATGGTCACCGAGGCGGTGGACGTCCCGACGATCGGGATCGGGGCCGGCCGCCACTGCGACGGGCAGGTCCTGGTGCTCCACGACCTGCTGGGCCTGGAGGACCGCCACACACCCAAGTTCGTGCGGCGGTACGCGTCGCTCAAGGACGCAGCCGTCGACGCGGTGTCGGCGTTCGCCGCCGACGTGCGCTCGGGGGCGTTCCCCTCGGCGGAGGAGTCGTACCACCTGGCCGCCGACGAGGCCGAGGCGCTCGCTCTGTACGGCGCCGCCCACTGATCCGACGCCGACACGGTCGTCGGTCCCGCCGGGCCACCACGGCGTCGATGTCACACCCCCGGTCCACCATGTCCGGCGTGACCACTCCTGCGTGCACTGCGGCCGACTGGACCTCCTCCGGGGGCCGGGGCCTACACTCTCGGGCACATCGCCCGGTGGTGCACCGGGACCCTGTCCTGCAGATCGCAGGACCCTCGAGCCGTCCGGGTCTCCCGGTCGGGCTGGAGGTCCGAAGGGAGGAGTCAGCGTGACAGTGCGCGCGTACGAGCTCATGATCATCGTCGACCGTGACGTCGACGACGCTGCGAACACCGCAGTCCTGAACCGGGTCCAGGAACTCGTCCAGGCCGACGGCGGCTCCGTGCCCACCGTCGACAAGTGGGGTCGGCGTCGGTTCGCCTACCCGATCAACCACAAGGACGAGGGCGTGTACTCGGTGCTCGAGATCGTGACCGAGGCCGGCAACCTCGACGAGGTCGACCGGTTCCTCCGGCTCGCGGACGACGTGGTCCGCCACAAGCTCATCCGACTGCCCGACGCCGAGGCCGCCCGCCGTGGGCTCCTCGGCGACGCGGAGCCCGCAGCGGCTCCGGCGGGCGCCGGCGATCCAGGAAAGGACTGACATGGCAGGGAACTACGTCGAGTTGATCGGCAACCTCACCCGGGACCCGGAGCTCCGCTTCATCCCGTCGGGGGCGGCCGTCGCGAACTTCGGGCTGGCGGTCAACCGTCGCTGGCGCAACCAGCAGACCAACGAGTGGGAGGAGGAGGTCAACTTCTTCGACATCGTCTGCTGGCGTGACCTGGCCGAGAACGTGGCCGAGTCGCTGTCCAAGGGCAACCGGGTGCTGGTCAGCGGCCGGCTGCAGTCCCGGTCGTGGGAGACCGACAACGGCGAGAAGCGGATCAAGGTCGAGGTCGTGGCCGACGAGGTCGGACCCAGCCTGCGCTGGGCCACGGCGCAGGTCACGCGCACCGAACGCCGTGAGGGCGGCGGAGGCGGTGGGGGCGGCTACGACGCCCCGCCGCAGACCGAGGCGCCGAGCTACGGACAGGATGAGGAGCCGTTCTGATGGCCAAGACACAACCCCGCAGGGGCAAGCCCAAGGACCAGGGCCGCAAGGTCCGCAAGAAGGTCTCGATCCTCGACAGCGAGAACATCGAGTACGTCGACTGGAAGGACGTCAACCTGCTCCGCAGGTTCGTCTCCGACCGGGCCAAGATCCGCGCCCGCCGGGTGAGCGGCAACGACACCCAGCAGCAGCGTGAGATCGCCCGGGCCATCAAGAACGCCCGAGAGATGGCGCTCATCCCCTACACGAGCCGGGTCACGACCCAGCGCGGGCGTCGGGGCGACCGGGACGGCGACGACCGTCGCGGCCCCCGCCGCGAGGGCCGGGGTCCGGAGTCGACCGAGGGCGCACCTGCAGGCGAGGAGTTCACGCCGGTCGAGGCCGACGTGACCACGGCGGAGGACACGGGCGCAGGTGCGGCCGGTGTCGAGCCCGCCGGGACCGAGACGGCGGCCGCCGCCGAGGGTGGATCGGAGGAGACGTCGTGAGCTCCGTCACGGTCATCCTGCGGGCCGACGTCGACGGCCTCGGCAAGCGAGGCGACGTCGTGTCGGTCTCCAAGGGCTACGCCCGCAACTTCCTCGAGCCGCGCCGTCTGGCGCTGCCGGCCACCGACGGCGCCATGGCCCAGGCCGAGTCCATGCGGCGGGTCCGTTCCATCAAGGACGCCAAGGACCGGGAGGCGGCCGAGGAGGTCGCCCGGCGTCTGGTGGCGGCGACGATCACCATTCCGGTGCGCGCCGGCGAGGGCGGGCGACTCTTCGGCTCCGTGACGGCAGCCGACGTGGTCGACGCCGTGGCCGAGCAGTCGGGCATCGAGATCGATCGACGTCTGCTGGTGCTGGACGAGCCCATCAAGGAGCTGGGCTCGTTCCAGGTCCCGGCGAGGCTCCACGCCGACGTGGAGTTCCCGCTCACCATCGAGGTGGTCGCGAGCTGATCGAGCTCCTCCATCCCCTCTGGATCCACAGCTGGTCCCCAGCAGATCCCGAGGAATTCAGCGGGTCGTCCTCTGGATGGCCACAGGCTGGACGGCGGAGGATGGACGGCGATGTCTGACCCGTCGACGAGCAGCGGCCGCCCGGTCCGGGTGCCGCCCAGCAACCTCGACGCGGAGCAGTCGCTCCTCGGGGCCATGCTCCTGGCGGAGCACGCCGTGTCGGCGGCGTCGACGATCGTCCAGGCCGACGACTTCTACAAGCCGGCGCACCGGCACATCTTCGAGGCGATCCAGACCCTCTACGGCAGCGGCAAGGGCGTCGACCCGCTCACCGTCGCTGACGAGCTGGATCGTGCAGGCGTGCTCGAGGCCGTCGGCGGACCCGCAGCGCTCCTCAGCCTGCAGGCCAACACGCCGGCGATCACCAACGCCGAGCACTATGCGCGGATCGTGGAGGAGAAGGCGCTCCTCCGCAAGCTGATCGGGGCCGCCAACGACGTCGCCGAACTGGGCTACAGCCCGCTCGACGACATCGAGAAG
>CAIQNH010000178.1 GCA_903873135.1 uncultured Actinomycetes bacterium | reverse complement strand
GGTCGCATCTCGTACTCCAAGGTGCGTGCCATCTCGCGGGTCTGTACCGCCGGGATCGAGCGGCAGCTGCTCGACCTGGCGGCGGCGTCCACGGCGCACCAGCTCGAGCGCATGTGTTCGGCGCTGCGTCGGAGTGCCGATCGTGCTGCCGAGGAGGCGGCGGTCCGTTCGGGTGAGTTCGAGGCGGAGGACGAGCGGTTTCTGCGGATGTCCCGCACCGAACGTGGTTCGGTGCGGGGGACGTTCCAGCTGCCTGCCGCCGCGGCCGAGGTCCTCGAGCGGGCGCTCGGGGTCGCTGTCGCCCAGGACGCCTCGGCCGAGTTCACCCCGATGGACTCCCGTGGCGTCGATGGTCTGGTGGCGATCGCCGAGTCGTTCCTGGCACGACCGCCCGGTGCGGAGCGACCGCTGCCCGAGGTGGTCGTGCACGTGGACCTGGCCGCCCTGCAGGTCGACGAGCCGACCGAACCGACGGGCTTCCCCATCCGCACCGAGGGTGGGGTGCACCTCTCCGCCCGGTCGCTCGCGCGCATGGCCGGCGATGCCCACGTGCGCGTCGTCGCCGATCTGCCCGGCGGCGCCGTCCTCGACCTCGGGCGCCGATCCCGGACGGTCAGCCCGGTGCAGTTCCGGGCGCTCCTGGCCCGCGACGGCCACTGCCGGTTCCCAGGGTGCGCGTCACGTCACCGACTGCACGCGCACCACATCGTCTGGTGGATCCTCGGCGGGTGTACCGACATGGACAATCTCCTGCTGCTCTGTCGCAAACACCACCACGCCGTCCACGACCGCGGCTGGACGTGTAGCGGAACCGCCGGCGCACCCGTCTTCCGGCGACCCGGCGGGAGGGTCGTCGGCAACGAGGTCACGCCTGAGCCCGCGCCCGTCGACGGATCCGTCCCACGGGCCACCGCCCACAGTCCGGGCGGGGAGTGGCAGGGCGACCGCGTCGACTGGGACTGCTTCTCCGCCGCCTTCCACCGTCACCTGGAGGGGATCAGGGCCGGAGCTGGGGGACGACGCCCTCCATCCATGCGGTGAGCGACCGCTGCGACGGCGCGTCACGGAACCACAGGATGAACTCGGAGCAGCCGGCGTCCAGGTAGGCCTGTGCCTGCTCGGCGACCCGGTCGACGGTGCCGACGAAGTTGTCACGCAGGTAGGTGTCCTCGTCGACGCCGCCCCAGAGGTGGCCGCCGTCGGGGCCGTCGAGCCACGCACGGAGCTCCGCGTCGGACTCGACGATCAGGCAGTCCGGACCGTGGGTCCGGACGACCGACTCCGGGTCGCGGTCGACCTCGGTGCAGTAGCGCTCGAGCAGGCCCGACTTGCGCACGAACGCGTCCAGTCCGACCTGCCAGTTGGTCGCGTCGGCGTGCTCCGCTGCGATGCGCAACGTGACCTGCTCGCCGCCACCGCCCACCAGGATCGGCGGACGTGGTGCGCGCAGCGGCTGCGGTTCGCAGTAGGCGCCGTCCAGGCGGAGGTGCTCCCCGTGGTGGGTGACCGTCTCCTCGGACCACAGGCGGGGGATCACCTCGAGCGCCTCCCGCAGGAGTCCCAGCCGGTCCCGGGCCGAGGGGTACGGGTAGCCGTACGCCTGGTACTCCCGCTCGTACCAGCCGGCACCCAGACCCAGGATGAGTCGGCCGCCCGACATCACGTCGATGCCGGCGGCCTCCTTGGCGAGCAGTCCGACGTTCCGGTAGCCGACGCAGGTCACCAGCTGACCGAGCTCGATGCGCTCGGTCACCTGCGAGAGTGCCGCCAGGGTGGTGAAGGCCTCGAAGACGTGGGTCCGCTCCCGGCGGGGGACCGTCTCCACGTGGTCGTAGACCCACAGGTGGTCGTAGCCGAGGGACTCGGCCGCCCGGGCCCACTCGACCGACGTCGCCCACGCCTCGGCAGCCCCGACGCCGGCGTACTCGAGCTTCCAGCCCTGCGGCACGAACGCACCGTGGCGGACGGGGTGGCTCACGGGAACTCCCAGTACT
Organism: uncultured Actinomycetes bacterium; assembly: GCA_903873135.1. Classification (GTDB taxonomy): domain Bacteria; phylum Actinomycetota; class Acidimicrobiia; order Acidimicrobiales; family Microtrichaceae; genus SXMI01. The sequence goes on along the minus strand of CAIQNH010000178.1, from coordinate 1,533 downwards.
GCACCTCGACCATCATCGGGAGCAGGTGCCGCACGTAGAACGAGTGCACCTTGAGTACGTCGAAGTCGTCGACGCTGAGGTCGATCACGTCGATGGCCGAGTCGTCCTGCGCGCGCCGGGCGACCCGGGCGTGGGTCGCCTCCAGGTCGGCGAGCGAGCCGACCGACACACCGAAGTGGTCCAGCCGCGGCGAGCGCATCGGCTCGTCCTCGGCGTGGATGAACAGGAACTGGTCCCAGTGTCCGATCGCCAGGATGAGCTTCGTGCGGTCGACGGTCTCGGAGTCGAGTTCGGTCCACCCGAAGCACTCCCCGTAGAAGTCGGTGATGGCGGCTCGGCCCGCCTCGTCCAGCTGGTCGGCGGGCAGCGAGACGGCCACGTGGTTCAGCCGGGGCACGCCGGCGGGGTAGAGGTCCTGTCTCACGCTGGTTCCTCCTCTGGTCCGGTGGGTCCGGGTGCAGTCAGGTCGGGCCGGATCATCACCTTCCCGGCGTGCTCGCCGCGGGCCAGGCGGGCGACGGCCTCGGCGACGCCGTCGAGTCCGTACTCGGCCCGGTCGATCAGCACGTCGCACGGGAGCGTGCCGCCGGCGAGCAGTTCGAGCGCCACGTCGAAGCCGTCCTGGTCGTAGACGAACGACCCTCGAACGGTGAGCTCCAGCACGATCGTGCGGTTCGGGTCGAACGATGGCTGCTCCATGCCGGTCCCGACCAGCACGAGGCGTCCGCCCCGTCGCAGTTGCTGGAAGGCGGTCTCCATGGCCTGCCGCTTGCCGGACGTCTCGACCGCCACGTCGAAGGACTCCTCTGCGATGGTGTCGACCTCGGCCATGTTGAACGTGGGCAGGTCGGCGGGTGCACGCACGGCGTCCACCCCGATCGCCCGGGCCAGGTCCTGGCGGCTCGCCGCCGGCTCGACGACGACCACCCGGTGGCCCCGCTCGACCAGCACCGCCGCAGCCAGGGCTCCGATCGGTCCGGCGCCGGAGACGAGCACCTCGTCGCCGGGCGCCACGTCGGCCCGGTTGATGGCGTGGAGGGCGACGGCGAGCGGTTCGACGAGCGCGGCGGTCCGGAGGTCGAGCCCGCTGGGCACCGGCAGGACGTGCGACCGTTCCCGGACCACGTGGGTGGAGAAGGCGCCGTCGAAGGCCCCGGTCATCCGGGGCTGGTTGCTGCACTGCGAGGGCCGTCCGGCGGCGCAGGCCGCGCACTCGCCGCAACGGGGTGCCGGACCGCCGACGACGGCGTGGCCCGGTCGCAGGTCGACTCCCGCTCCGGACTCCACCACGACCCCGCTCCACTCGTGGCCGAGGACGTCGCCGGGGGTGCCCCACCCCTCGTCGATCAGGTGGAGGTCGCTGCCGCAGACGCCGCAGTAGGCCACCTCGACGAGGACCTCGCCGGGACCGAGGGCAGGGAGCTCCCGTGTCTCCACGGGCACCTCCCGGCGGCGGCGGTAGACGGCGGCGGGGACCTGCGTCGGCCGGTCGGTCACGTGGCACCTCCGTCGGTGGCGGCTGCGTCGGTGGCG
>CAIQNH010000177.1 GCA_903873135.1 uncultured Actinomycetes bacterium | reverse complement strand
CCGCGGGCGGGCCGGGGGGCTGGGGCGGCGGTGCCGCGGGCGGGCCGGGGGGCTGGGGCGGCGGTGCCGCGGGTGGGCCCGGGGGCTGGGGCGGCTGACCCGGTGGCGGGGGCGGCTGGTTGCCGCCGGGCGGCGGTGGGACGTTGGGATCGCTCACGGGTTGCACCTCCGATCGGGCGCCGGGAGACACCCGGCGCCCGCACGCTAGTGGTCCACCACCCACCCGTGAGGCATGTGGCCCCCGTTGCCGACGACGACCGGTCCGGACCCGGGTCACCGCCGTGGCCTCACACGGTGGCGGTGTCCGGCGGCGGTAGCCTCTGCGGCCATGTCGTCACCGTCGCCCGAGCTGTTCGACCGGATCGTCAACCTGACCAAGCGGCGGGGCTTCGTCTACCCCTCGGCCGAGATCTACGGCGGCTTCCGCAGCACCTACGACTACGGGCCGGTCGGCGTGCTCCTGCTCCGCAACGTCAAGGACGCCTGGTGGCGGTCCATGGTCCAGCTCCGCGGCGACGTGGTCGGTCTGGACGCCTCCATCCTCTCCCCACCACAGGTCTGGGAGGCCTCGGGGCACCTGGCCAACTTCACCGATCCGCTCGTGGACTGCACGACGTGCCACCAGCGGTTCCGGCTCGACAAGCTCGAGGACCCCGAGCGCTGCCCCAACTGCGGTGCCGTGGGGGCGTTCACCGAGCCCAGGCAGTTCAACCTGATGTTCAAGACCCAGGCCGGACCGGTGGAGGACGCCGCAGCAGTCGCCTACCTCCGTCCCGAGACCGCACAGGGGATGTTCATCAACTTCAAGAACGTGGTCGACACCACCCGGGTGCGACCGCCGTTCGGCATCGCCCAGATCGGCAAGTCGTTCCGCAACGAGATCACCCCCGGCCAGTTCGTGTTCCGGACCCGTGAGTTCGAGCAGATGGAGATGGAGTACTTCGTGCCGCCGGCCGACGCGCAGCGCTGGTACGAGTACTGGTGCACCGAGCGGTACCAGTGGTACCTCGACCTCGGCATCCCCGAGGACCTCCTCCGGCTCCGGCCACACGAGTCCGACGAGCTCTCGCACTACAGCTCCGGCACCTCGGACGTGGAGTTCCTCTTCCCGTGGGGCTGGGACGAACTCGAGGGCATCGCCAACCGCGGCGACTACGACCTCACCCAGCACGCCGAGCACTCGGGGGAACGGCTCGAGTGGTACGACCAGGCCGCGAACGAGCGGTGGGTGCCCCACGTGATCGAGCCGGCGGCCGGTGCCACCCGGACGGCGATGGCCTTCCTCATGGCCGCCTACGACGAGGAGGAGGTCCGGGGTGAGACCCGCGTCGTGCTGCGGTTCCACCCGCGGATCGCCCCGTACAAGGTGGCCGTCCTGCCGCTGTCGAAGAAGCCCGAGCTGTCCGGTCCGGCCCAGGAGCTGGTGGCGGAGCTGCGCCGGTCGTTCGTGTGCGACTACGACGAGACCCAGTCGATCGGTCGTCGGTACCGACGACAGGACGAGCTGGGCACCCCGTACTGCGTGACCTACGACTTCGACTCCCTCACCGACGGAGCCGTCACGGTGCGCGAGCGCGACAGCATGGAGCAGGAGCGGGTGCCGCTCGCCGACCTCGCCGGCGTGCTCCACGAACGACTGGCCTGAGGTCAGCGGCGGCGGTCGCCGGGCGCCGGTGACACCGGGGACCGTTAGCATCCCCGTCCGGTGGACGCTGCTGGAACCCTCGATCCCGGGACCCGCCGGGCGGCAGAGCAGGTCCTGGCGGCCGACCCGGCCCGGATCGCCGCCGCCCTCCACGGGACGGTCGTCGCCACGGAGGCCGTGCTCGGCGTCGGCGTCGGTGCTGCGCCGGGTGCCGCGTCGGGACCGGTGGTCACCAGCCTCGACGACGCCCTCGACGCCGCCGACCGGGGCGAGGCCCCCGTGCTGGTGCTG
>CAIQNH010000176.1 GCA_903873135.1 uncultured Actinomycetes bacterium | reverse complement strand
TCCAGGTTCAGGGCGCTCTCGGTGATCTCCAGCGTGAGGCGCTCGGGCGGCATGCCGGTGTGCTCGAGCTGGGCCCTGACCCGGTCGACCACTCCGGCGTCCTGGAGCTGCCGGGGTGCCAGATTGACCGCGAGCGCCGGCCGGTCGACCCGACCCTCGACCGTCGGCCAGTCGGCTGCGGCGGCGCAGGAGCGACGGAGCACGTAGGTGCCGATCTCGTCGATCAGGTCGGAGTTCTCGGCGATCGGGATGAACTCCCCCGGGGGGACCATGCCGTGATCCGGGTGGTCCCAGCGCACGAGCGCCTCGAGCGACTCGACGATCCCGGTCGTGAGCTCCACGACCGGCTGGTAGTGCACGGTGAGCTCGCCGCGGGCGGCGGCGCCCCGCAGCTGGGAGTCGATCTCGAGCCGGCGGACGGCGGCGGTGTGGAGCTCGGGGCGGAACGACTCGGCGCGGTTCCGGCCCTGGTTCTTGGCGGCGTACATGGCGGCATCGGCGTTGCGCAGCACGTCGTCCACGTGGCCGCCGGTCACGCCCACGGCGATCCCCACGCTGGCGGTCGTCACCACTCGCCGGGAGCCGATCGGCATGGGCTCGGCGATCACGGTCAGGATCCGGCGGGCGATCTCCGCGGCGTCGTCGTCGCTGCGGAGGTCCGAGACCATCACGGCGAACTCGTCGCCGCCCATGCGGGCGACCAGGTCGACGGTGCGCACGCAGGAACGGAGCCGCTCGGCCACGCCCACGAGCAGCTCGTCGCCCACCGGGTGGCCGAGGCTGTCGTTGATCGTCTTGAAGTCGTCGAGGTCCACGAAGAGGACACCGACCCGGGACTCCACGCCCTCGGACCCGGTGAGCGCACCCCGGAGCCGGTCCCGGAACAGCGAGGCGTTGGCCAGGCCGGTGAGCGGGTCGTGCGAGGCCTGCCGGGCCAGCTCCTTCTGGAGCATGCGGTGGGCCGTGATGTCCCGGAAGCTCCACACCCGGCCCACGACCTCGTGGCCGATCCGACGCGGCCGGGAGTCCCGCTCGAGCACGCGGCCGTCGGCGAACTCCACGACGTCGTGCGTCTCGAGCTCGGGGTTGCGTTGGAGCTCGAGCACCCGGGCCAGGAACTCCTCCGGGTCCCGGAGGCGACCCACGACGTGACGCAGGGACCGGTCCTCCTCGGGGAGCTCGAGGTAGCTCGGGCCCAGCCCCCACATCTCCATGAAGCGCTGGTTGCACAGGGTGATGCGGCCGTCCTTGTCGAGCACGAGCACGCCCTCGGCGGTCGCGTCCAGCGTCGCGGCGAGGAGTGAGTTGGCGGCGTGCACCTCACGCTCGGCGTCCACGCGCCGGCCGACGTCGTGGATGGTCACGACGATGCCGTCGACCGTCGGGTCGCCCGCCAGGCTCGAGACGTCGATCGCGACGGGTGCCAGCGACCCGTCGGCGCGGCGGAACTCGGCGTCGCAACCGAGGTGTCGCTCCCCCACCGAGAGCCGGTCGGCGAGCGCGGCGACGCCGGCACGGGTGGCCTCGGACAGCAGGTGGTCCATCGGGCGGCCCTCGAGCTGCTCGGGGTCCCAGCCGTACACCCGGGTGATCCCCGCGGTCGAGGCCACGACCCGCCACTGCGTGTCGAGGAGCAGCATGACGGCCGCCGAGTTGTTCAGGATGGCCCGCAGCCGCTGGTCGTCGCTTCCGGCGATCTCCCAGCGCCGCCGCTGGGTGAGGTCCCGCAGCGTGAGGGCGATGCGCGTGCCCATGGACGCCCCGACCAGCTCGACCAGTCGCCACCCGTCGGGTGTGCGGACGCGCAGCTCGATCGGTGAGCCGACGTCACGTCCGCCGATCGTGGCCAGACTCGCCAGGGCGATCCCCACGTCGTCGGGGTGCACCACGTCGAGGGCCGGGAACCCGATGGAGTCCTCGAGACGACGGCCGAAGAGGCGCTCCGCAGCCCGGTTGCCCCAGACGACGTTCGCACCCTCGTCCACGACCACCAGCGGGTCGGGCAGCGCGGCCGCCAGGCCGTTCGTCAGGTCCGACCGGCTGTCCGCCGCTCCGTCTCGTGTCCCCCGAGCCACGAGGGTTCATCGGCAGGACCGGCTCGGACCTGAGCCTTTCCACGGATCGACCCGGACCCGGACCGCGGGGAACGGCTCGGTACGCTCCCCGGGTGGCTCGGATCGCCTACACCATGTCCCGCTTCCCCAAGGTGAGCGAGACCTTCGTGGCGGACGAGATCGCCGCCGTGGAGGCTCGGGGCGTGGAGGTGGAGATCCTCCCGCTGATCCACCACCACGACCCGGTCACCCACCCGACCGCCGCACGCCTCGAGGCCCGGGCCCGCTACGTCCGACCGTGGGAACCCGCCGCCGTCGGGGCGCTGCTGTGGTGGCTGGTGCGCCACCCGGTCCGGACCCTGCGGGCCACCGGCACGGCGCTGGTCGGCAACCTGCGCTCCCCCGGGTTCCTGGTGCGGACCCTGGCCCTGCTCCCGCAGGCGGCCTGGTTCGCCCGACACTGCGCGTCGGTCGGCGTCACCCACGTGCACGCCCACTTCGCCACGCACGCCACGACCAACGCGTGGTTGATCTCGCAGCTCACGGGCATCCCGTACTCCTTCACCGCCCACGCGCACGACATCTACGTGGACACCACCTTCCTGGACCGCAAGATCTGCGACAGCACGACGGCGGTGGTGATCTCCGACTTCGGGCGGAGCCGCATGGTGGCGTGCGCACCGGGTTGCGCCGAACGGATCCGGGTCGTCCACCTGGGGGTGGACCTGACCGAGGCGACCCGGCGTCGGGAGCGCCGGCGCCCACCCGACCCGTCACGCCCCAGCCGGTTGCTGTGCGTGGCCCGGCTCGACCCGACCAAGGGGCACCCCGTCCTCCTGGACGCCGTCGCAGCGCTGGTCGAGGACGGACGCGACGTGGAGCTCACCCTGATCGGTGAGGGCGACGACCGGGAGTCCGTCGAGCGACAGGTCGACCGACTGGGGCTGGGCGGGCGTGTCCACCTGCTCGGCAGCCGGACGCACGAGCAGGTGTTCGACGCCATGGAGGCGGCGGACGTGGTGGTGTCGGCCTCGGTGGAGGCCGCCAGCGGCGACGCCGAGGGCATCCCGGTCACCCTCATGGAGGCCATGGCCGTCGGCGCCCCGGTCGTCGCCACCCGGACCGCCGGCGTCCCGGAGCTCGTCACCGACGGCGAGAGCGGCCTCCTGGTCCCCCAGCACGACGCCGGAGCCCTGGCCGACGCCGTCGGCCGACTCCTCGACGACCCGGAGCTCGCCCGTCGGCTGGCCGACGGTGCAGCCGCCCGGGTCCGGTCGTCGTTCGATCGGGATCAGGTGGTCGACCAGCTCCTCGGCGTGCTCCTGCACCGGGACTGACCCGCCGGGGGACCACCGGGTAGCCTTGCCCGCGAGGTCGAGGTGCCGTGAGGAGGCACCCGGACAGGGAACTCGGATCGGTGGTGCTGCGCCGGTTCGTGACGAGGGAGAGGTGCACCGTGGCAGGACGTCGTGGACGTGCGTGGACGATCGGCGCCGTGGCGGCCGGAGCGCTGCTGTTGTCGGGCTGCCGCATGGGGACGGTGACCTACGTGGTCGACGGCGACACGATCGACGTGGACGGGGCCAGGATCCGGGTCCAGGGCATCGACACCCCCGAGCGCGGCAGGTGCGGCTACGACCGGGCCAAGGCCCGGGTCTCGGAGCTGGTCGCGGGGCGCAGGGTCGTGATCTCGAACGGTGGCGGCGACCTCCGGGACCGCTACGACCGCGAGATCGCCTACGTGCAGTGGGACGGACTGGACCTCGGCACCGTCCTGATCGGCGAGGGTCTGGCCAAGGCCCGCTACGACGGTCTCGACGGCTA
>CAIQNH010000175.1 GCA_903873135.1 uncultured Actinomycetes bacterium | reverse complement strand
GTGACCGAACGGCCGAGCACCCGCCGCACCGGCGTCACGCACGCCACTCGCGGGGCTCCGTCGACGAGCACCGTGCAGCACCCGCACTGACCCTGCGGGGCGCAGCCGTCCTTGACCGAGGTCACCCCCAGCGACCGGAGGGCGTCGAGCAACGAACCGTCGACCGGGACCTCGTGCGGGAGGCCGTCGACCTCGAGCACCCTCACGCCTCCCGGTTCGCAGCGTCGTCGGGGTCGGTGGACCAGAGCTGCTCGAGCAGCTCGGTGGCGGCGTCGACGGCCGCCCGGCCACCCGACGGGTCCAGTCGACCCGGGTAGCGGTAGGCCCACGGGGCGACCTCCACCTCGTAGCCGCCCTCGGCGTGCGCCTCCTCGGTGGCGAGGTAGCTGACCGACCCGTCGGTCACGCTGGCGAACACGGTCGCCCTGGCCGGTGAGGCGGCGACGACGGCCGCGCCGAGCTCGGAGAAGGTCTCGGCCCCGAACCCGACCACCGCCAGGTCGCCCACCCGGACCGCTCCGACCCGCAGCGGGACCGCCCACCGGCCGTCGCGGGGTTCGATGGTCGGACGCCACGGGTAGCGGCGACGGAGGAGCGGCTCGCCCAGCGGTGCAGCGAACGCCGGGAGGCCGGCGAGAGCCAGCAGGTGGGGCACGTGCGACGCCGGCGGCTCCGGACCCTCCACCGGGGCGAGCGTGGGGATCCACACCTCACGACGCGCCACCGCGATCGGCAGTCCGGCGAGCGGCTCGGGACCGGACCGCACCGACGCGAGGACGGCCTCGGCCACGGCCGTGCCCACCTGCTCGGCGCTGGCGAACTGGTCGGGCACGTCCCAGCCGACGAGCGGGTTGACGTCGGCACCCGCACCCTGGACGACCAGCACCGTGCCGCCGAGCTCCCGCTCCACCCGGGTCCGCACGGGGTCGATCCAGTCGGCGGAGACCTGCAGGTTCTGCGGTCCGAGCGTGGTGGCGTGGCAGGCGAAGGACACGAGCGTCGCCATCCGACGGCCCGTCCCGGTGGCGGTGACGCCGACGACGCGGACGGTGCGGTCGCAGGGCCCGTCAGGGTCCACGCCGATCTCGACGCGGCCGTCCGGGGTCCGCTCACGACGGTTGGCCGCCACGTCCGCCCGGTCCTCGCTCCACTCGAGCCGGGCCGGGGTGACCACCCGTCCGGCGGCCCGGATCGCGGCGGCCACTCGGTCGACGAGCAGGTCGACGTAGTCACGGTCCCGTCGGCGGGAGCGGTCGTCGGCGTAGGAGATCGGGCCGGAGTGGGTGTGGGTGCAGCAGACCAGGACCTCGACGTCGGGTACGGACGCACGGATCCGGTCGACGGTCAGCTCGTTCACCGTGAGCAGGTCGACCGAGACCAGGGCGACCCGCCGGCGACCGTCGGTGAGGAACAGCGCCGTGGCCCACACCTCGTCGTGCACGCCGCGGTTCCCTCGCCAGCGGTCCCCGTAGCCCACCAGGAAGACGCCGCGCGGTGGGGTGATCCGTCGGCGGGCCACCCCGGCGAGCAGGCCGTCGGACGACGCTCCCACCTGGCCCACGACACCCCCTCGACTCGGACTCGACGACCGCCGATGCTACCGGTGGCCGCACCGCGCGACCGCAGGGCCGCCGCTACCGTCGTCGGCGTGCGATCCGACCCGACCCTCCGAGCTGGACGACGCCGGGTGCTCGGCGGGCTCGGGGTGGCCACGCTCGGTGCGCTCGTCGCGCCGTCGTGCCGATCGCAGGGATCGCCGACGGTGACCGCCGGGCCGGACGCAGCGCTCCCGTACCGACTGGTGGCCGCCTTCCCCACCGGCATCCCCTACGTGGCCGCCGGCGCTCCGGTCCGTCTGCCGTTCCAGGTGGCCCGCGCCGACGGATCGATCGTGGACGACCTCCCCGACCCGGTCGAGCTGAGCATCTGGCGCGACGACCGACAGGTGGGCGACCCGGTACGGGTCCGACCCCAGACCGACGGGACCGCCAGCTACCTCCCGCTCCCTGCCACCTTCGACGAGGCCGTCGACTACGAGGTGCGCGGCCGGTTCGAGGACACGGCGCTCGTCGCTCCCGTGGAGGTCGTCCCGCCCGCAGCGGTGGCGACCCCGCTCGTCGGTGCCCCGATGCCGGGGTCGGCGACGGCCACCGAGGAACGTCCCCTCGAGGTCGACCCGATCTGCACCCTCAACCCGCAGTGCCCCTGGCACACCGTGTCCCTCGACGCGGCGCTCGGCTCGAGCGCACCGGTGGCACTGGTGATCGGGAGCGACGTCTACTGCACCGACGACCGGTGCGGACCCTCGTTGCGCAGCTTCGTCGCCGTGGCCGGGGAGTTCCCGACGGTGACGTCGATCCACGCCGAGCCGTTCCGGAACCCGAAGCTCGAGTCGTTCCCCGAGGACGTCAGCCGGACCGAGGTCACCGAGGTGCTGGGCGTGGACTGGGAGCCGGCGACGTTCTTCGTGGACCGCGCCGGGGTCATCGTGGCGAGGGCCGACGGGATCGTCGGGGCGGAGGAGCTCCGGGGGTTGTACCGCCGGATCGCGTGAGACCGACGGTCGGGGCCGACCGGCCCGACCCGGGTCAGCTGAAGGACTGGCCGCAGCCGCAGGTGCGCTGGGCGTTGGGATTCGTGATGGCGAACCCGGACTGGTCGAGACCGTCCTTGTAGTCGAGCGTGGCGCCCTGGAGCAGCTGGGCGCTCGACGGGTCCACGACCACGCGGACCACCCGGGTGGCCTGCGCCACCGAACCGGCGTCGTCACCGGCGGCCTGGTCGAACTCCTGGGTCAGGTCGTCCTCGGCCACGTCGGAGTCGAAGAACATCTCGTAGGCGAAGCCGGAGCACCCACCGGGACGCACGGCGACCCTCAGCGCCAGGGCCTCGTCGCCCTCGGCCTCGATCAACTGGGCCACCTTCGTCGTGGCGGCGGGGGTGAGCGTGATCATGTCGACTGCCTCCTGGTCCGACTGCCCCCGAATACTACCGGTTCACACCGTGGAAAGACAGGCGGTCCCGGGGCCGGTCAGGCCGACGGCTCGAGGCAGACCGTGCAGGGCGACCGGTGGGCGAGGTCGTGGAAGTCCCGCACCTCGGCGCCCCCGACCTCGTCGACGAACCCCTCGAGCACACCCCGGTGGAGCGAGCAGACGACCTCCGGGTTCCGCTCGGCGAGCTCGGCGAACGGGCAGTGCCCGAAGGCCACGGTCGTCAGACCGTCCTCCTCGACGCTCGCCGGATCGAACCCCATGTCCTCGAGCAGGCACAACGTCGCCTCCACGCACGAGCCGCGCTCGGCCGCCGGCGAGTGGGCGAGGACCCGGCCCTGGCGCCGTCCGGCCTCGACGGCGGGCTCGGCGTCGACCCCCAGGTCGACGACCACGTCGAGCAGCATCCGGGCGACCATCGGGTACACGGGAGGCTCGAGTCCGAGCGACGGCGAGTGGGAGCTCAGCTCGTACAGCTTCTGGGGACGGCCCACCCCGCCGCTGGTGTCCGGCCGCACGTCGAGCAGGCCCACCTCACGCATCCGCTCCAGGTGCGGCCGCACCGTGTTGGGGTGCAGATCGAGCGTGGTGGCGACCTCGGAGGTCGACAGCGGCCGGGGCGACCTGGCCAGCTCGAGGTAGATGGCGTAGCGGGTGTTGTCCCCGAGCGCCTTGAGCAGGTCGAGGCGGGAGGGGACGTCGCTGCCGGACGTCACCGGAGGAGCATACCCCCGACCCGGAATTCACCGGCGGGGCCCGGTAAAATGCCGGCGTGGCCGAGACCGACCCCCCGCTCCCGACCCCCGAGGACGTGCTCGGGCTGCTCCGTGGCGTGGTGGACCCGGAGCTCGGACTCGACATCGTCGAGCTCGGGATGGCCAAGGGCGCCCGGGTCGACCCGGACGGGGTGGTCCACGTCGCGGTGGCCCTGACCACCTCGGGCTGTCCGCTGCGGGCGCAGATCCAGCGCGACGTGCGCGCCCGCGTGGGGTCGCTGCCCGGCGTGCAGCGGGTCCGGATGGACTGGAGCGAGCTGACACCCGAGGAGAAGGCCACCGCCATGGCCCGGGCCCGACGCCACGTGGCCGAACGCACCGAGCAGACCTCGGTCCCGGTGCGGGCGAAGGTCGTCATGGTCGCCTCGGGCAAGGGCGGCGTGGGCAAGTCGTCGGTGACGGTCAACCTGGCCGCCGCCCTGGCCGCCACCGGCCTGACCGTCGGCGTGCTCGACGCCGACATCTGGGGGTTCTCGGTGCCCCGGATGCTCGGACTCGACGGTCGGCTCCAGGCGCAGGGCGACCCGCCGCGCATCCAGCCCCAGGAGCTCCCGGTCGGCGAGGGGCGGCTCCGGGTCGTGTCGATGGGGTTCCTCGTCGACGACGAGGAGTCGGCGCTCATGTGGAGGGGCCTGATCCTGAACCGGGCGGTGCAGCACTTCCTCGAGGACGTCGCGTGGGGAGACCTCGACTACCTGCTGATCGACATGCCGCCCGGAACCGGCGACGTCCAGATGGGGCTCGCCCGCATGCTGCCCCGGTCCGAGATGATCGTCGTGACCACGCCCTCCATCAACGCCCAGAAGGTGGCCGTGCGGGTGGTGGACATGGGACGCAAGAACTACCTGCGGATCGTGGGCATCGTCGAGAACATGTCGGTGTACGTCGACGACACCGGCCGCGAGCACCACATCTTCGGTCAGGGCGGCGGACAGGCACTGGCCGAGGACTGCGGGGTCGAGCTCCTGGGCGTCATCCCGATCGAGCCGGAGGTCGCCCACGGTGGCGACCACGGGGTGCCCGCCTCGCTCGGCGACGGCCCGGCGGCCGCAGCGTTCGCCGAGCTGGCGAGGGTCGTCACCGAGGCGATCCCGGTCGCGGAGCTCGAGGGCTGCACGGCCCGGATGCTGGCCGCGGTCGACGAGGCGCTCGCCGCAGCGGACGCCGCCGGCTGAGTCGCCGAGCGGGGGCGCTCAGGGCTCGGGGACCGGCAACCCCGAGGCGGCGTCGTAGAGGCCGCCGGTCGACTCCGGGTCGCCGGGCAGCCGGATCCGCCACCCGTGCGGGGACTCCTCCATGAGCGGGACGATCGCCGGGACCTCGCTGACGGAGGCCACGTGGTCGAGGACGTCGGCGGCCGTGGCGAACCGGTCCATCGCCACGAGGGTCCGGATGGTCGGGAAGATCATGGTGAACGCGCCCTGCTCGTGGGCGGCGAGGGCCGCAGCGGGCGTCATCCAGTGGGTGCCGACGAGCTCGCGGTCGTCGTGGTGGACCTCCTGCGCCTCCGGCACCCGGGCCACGAAGAACCGGGTGTCGTACCGGCGGGGCGCGCCGAGGGGTGTGACCCAGCGGGCGAAGTAGCGCAGCGAGCGGGCGTCGACGTAGAGGTCCTCCTCGGCGAAGACCTCGAGCAGGCTCCGACGGCCGCTGTCGACGTCGCCGCGGTGCTGCGCCCACCGCCGCTCGGCGGCCGGGTCGTCACGCCGGAGCGGCCGGTCGGCGGCGTCGACGGCGAGCAGCACGTCGGCCTCCTCGAACGACTCGCGCACCGTCGCCACCCAGAACGCCAACGCCCCTGCGTCCACGCCGAGCCGCAGCGACGCCAGGTCGTCGTCGAGGCCGCGCACCCGGGACGACCAGCCGTCGGCGCCGTCCTGTGGGTCCACCCCACCCCCGGGGAACACGTAGGCACCCCCGACGAAGTCGGAGTTCAGGTTGCGCTGCATGAGGCAGACCTCGAAGCCCGGGGAGTCCTCGAGATCGCGGAGGAGGACGACCGTGGCGGCGGGACGGACCGGGACGGACGCCGGGTCGTCGACCGGGGCGGCGAACGCCCCGTTCACCCGGGTGCTTCGTCGTCGGCGTCGCCGGCGGGGAGCTCGAGCGGTCGGTGGACCTCGACGTCGACGACCTCGGCCTCGACCACGGGCTGGTCGCCAGGTCGGTCGAACGGCGTCCCGGGTCCGGGGAACCCGCCGTCGACGACCACCGTCTCGAACCGGAAGACGCCCGGGCCGAACCCACCCGGGCCGAACCCACCGGACACCACCCGGCCGGCGCCGCGCGCCGTCCGACGCGACCACCACGACAGCAGCGGGCGGCGCAACCGGGCCCGCACGGGTGGGACGAGCAGCGCGAACCCGAGGGCCGCCGTGACGAACCCGGGGACGAGCAGGAGCGCGCCCGCGCCGAGCACCAGGAGTCCGTCGGCGGCGGCGTCGGTCCCGGGACGGCCCTCCATCAGGTCGGCGCGGGCCCGACGGGCGACGGCGGCACCCTGACGGGACACCAACCAGAGTCCGCCCACGACGCACGCTGCGACGGCGAGCAGCGTCCAACCCCAGCCGACGAGCCGGGCCACGGTCAGGACCGACCAGATCTGGGCCCAGACGAGTCCCACCAGGACGGCGAGACGGAGGAACGCTCTCACGAGGCCGAGCCTACGCCTGGTGCGGGGACCCGGGGACCGGCCCGGGACCGGTCGGTGAGCGCGGACTCAGGCCGCGCCGGAAGCTCAGCCCGCCTGCTGGAGCAGCTGACTCCGCTCGGACTCGTTGAGTCCGCCCCAGACGCCGTGCGGCTCACGGATCTGGAGTGCGTAGTCCAGACACTCCGGCCGTGCGGTGCACTCGGCGCAGATGGCCTTGGCCCGACGTTCCCGCTCGAGCCGGTCGCTCTTGCGCTCGAAGCTCGCCGGCGGGAAGAAGACCACCGCCTGTGGACCACGGCACGCCGCCCGGTCCTGCCACGTGATGCGTGAAGGTTGTGCGCTCACCGATCGACCCCCCAGTCTCGGCGCTGCCCGACCATACGCACTGCATGCGACACGGACAAACATCAATTCGCGAGCGATCCGCTTGCAGGAGCAAGCGCAGCGCTCACCGACTCCGCTTGCGCATCTCCCGGTAGTCGACCGCACCGCCCGCCTCCGGCTCGACCTCGAGCACGAGCCCGTCGATCGACAGCACACGGACCCGGTCCCCCGCCGGGATCGGCGTGGCCCGGTTGGTCCGGGCCCGCCACAGTCCGCCGAGGACCTCGACGGTCCCCTCCGGGTCGACCGGGCCGACGGCGGTACCGAGCTCGTCGACGAGCTGCTCGCGTCCGATGGTCGGGGTCCCGAAGCGCGTGCGGACCATGGCCGGCATGCCCGAGAAGGCGACCACCGCCATGCCCACGATCCCGACGACGAGCGCGATCCAGGTCGGCCGGTACTCCGTCATCAGGAACACCGAGCCGATCGTGAACGCGGTCATGCCGATGACCGTCCAGGCGCGCGGGATCCCCGTCTGCACGTCGACCGCGATCCCCACCACCCCCAGGACCACCAGCACCAGGGCCCAGCCCTGCAGGGGCAGCTCGCCCAGACCGAACCCGGCCAGCACGGCGCTGACCGCACCGACCACCCCGGCGATCCCGACCCCGGCGGTGAAGAACTCGAACAGCAGGAGCCCGAGCGCCACCACCAGCAGGAGGTACGCCACGGACGGACTCGCCGCCGTGTGGAGGAGCTGCAACCCGAGCGGCAGCTTGGAGAACCGCACGATCGTCACGGGGACCTGCCGCCGCTGCCCGTCCTCGGTGCGGACCTCGGTCTCCACGCCCTCCAGGCCGACCACGTGCTCGAGCACCGTCGGCGAGAACCGGTCCACGACCCCGGCGTCCACCGCCGCCTGCCCCTCCAGCACCTCGGTGCGGGCGACCGTGGCCGGGCCCGTCAGCAACTCGCCGAACTCGTCGACGTCGAGCACCTGCTCGCCCGCGTCGCCGATCGTGGAACCGGGGGCGATCCCCGACGAGTCGGCCACCCGGACCAGCTCGACGACGGACCCCCGGGCGGTGGCACCCGACGGGCCGATCCAGACCGACACCGGGACCTCGGCGTCCGCGATCGCCGACGCCACCTCGGCGAACGCGGCATCGGACACGGCCACGCCCGGGCTGTCGACCTGGAGCACCACGCCCACGACCCCGTCGGCTCGCCGTGCGGACGTCAGCGTGTCGACCACGAAGTCGGCCTCGATCCCGTCGATCAACCCGTCGACGGCGACCACGTCGAGGCAGCCGACCTCCTCGCAGGTGCGCACCGCGTCGTCACCCGACGGGGCGGGTGCGTCGTCACCCGCCGGGGCGGGTGCGTCGACGGCGGGTGGATCGGACTCCTGCGCACCGGCCACGACGACGGGGCCGAGCAGGACACCTGCGACGAGCGCAGCGGCGGCGAGGGCGACCCCGACGGGGCGCGACCGCCCCGGTAGCCTCACCGGT
>CAIQNH010000174.1 GCA_903873135.1 uncultured Actinomycetes bacterium | reverse complement strand
GGCCGAGCGCGGCGGGCCGGCGATCGGCGAGATCTTCGCGATCGCCACCGATCCCGCCGGGCACCGCCGCGGGCTCGGACGGGCGCTCGCCGTCGCCGGGCTCGAGCTGCAGGCCCGCCGGGGCGCCACGGTCGCCTCGCTGTACGTGGAGCGCGACAACACCCCGGCGCAGCGGCTCTACGCGTCGATGGGGTTCACGCTGCACCGACGGCAGGTCGGCCACCTCCCCGCCGCGTCCGACGGGAGCGTGGCGTGAGCGTGACCGACCCGACCCGTTACGACCCGGACCGCTCCCAGCTCGCCGAGTTGCTCGAGGGCGAGCCGGCCTACCGGATCGAACAGGCCTGGGACGGCCTGTACCGGCAGGGCCGGCCGCTCGAGGAGGTCACCGGACTCCCCGCTGCGCTCCGGTCCCGGCTCGCCGAGGCGTTGCCGACCGCACTGGAGCTCGCCGTGGAGCAACGGACCGACGACGGAGCCACCACCAAGTGGCTCTGGCGCCTCCGCGACGGGGCGGCGGTCGAGACCGTGCTCATGCACTACCCGGACCGGACCACCGTGTGCGTCTCGACCCAGGCCGGCTGTGCGATGGCCTGCGGGTTCTGTGCCACCGGGCAGGCCGGCTTCGAGCGCCACCTCGGCGTCGGCGAGATCGTCGAACAGGTCGTCCGGGCCCGGTGGGCCGCCGGCGACCGGCGGGTGTCCAACGTGGTGTTCATGGGGATGGGCGAGCCGCTCGCCAACCTCGACGCCACCTGGGGTGCCGTGACGCGGCTGCACGACGACGTCGGGATCGGGGCCCGCCACCTGACCGTCTCGACGGTCGGACTCGTCCCCGGGATCCGCCGGCTCGCCGCCGCCGAGCTCCCCGTCGGTCTGGCCGTGTCCCTCCACGCCGCGGACGACGACCTCCGGGACGAGCTCGTACCGATCAACCGGCGGTACCCGCTCGCCGAGCTCCTCGACGCGTGCGAGGAGTACCGCCGCAGGACCCGCAGGCGCATCAGTCTGGAGTGGGCGCTGATCGACGGGGTCAACGACCGGTGGGTCGACGCCGACGGGCTCGCGGTGATCGCCCGCCGACTCGCCGCACACGTGAACCTCATCCCGCTCAACCCCACCCCGGGCTACGAGGTCGTCGGATCCTCACGGAACCGGGTGCACGCCTTCCGGGAACGGGTGGCCGGCGCCGGCGTGACGGTGACGATCCGCGACACCCGTGGTCGGGACATCGACGCAGCCTGCGGTCAGCTGCGGGCCGGGTCGGCATCCTCCGGGACCGGGGCCGGCGTGCCCGTGGACCTGCAGCGCCCGGACCGGACCCGACGGGACCCGACCTGAGGGCGGTGCCGACGCCCTCAGCCGATCGGGGCCGGGACGGTCAGCCCGTCGGCCCGGACGACCTCCACCAGGTGCTCGTCGGCCTCGACCCGGGAACCGGACCAGACGACGCACCGCTCGACGGTGCCCTCGACGACGGCACCGTCGCCCACGACCGAGTCGCCCCCGGAGACGGCCAGGTTGGCCCGCAGGTAGTCCGACGGGGTCCCGCAGTCGACCACCGGGCCGTCCACGTGCACCGTCCCGGCCCGGCCCTCGAGCAGCGCCGGGCTCCAGACGACCTCCCACAGCCCGCTCGGCTCCGGACGGCAGCGGGCCACCGCCCACGGCGGGAGGAGCGACG
>CAIQNH010000173.1 GCA_903873135.1 uncultured Actinomycetes bacterium | reverse complement strand
GCTGCCGCGGACACGACCGCACACCACACCGCCACTCGCTTCGACACGTGCATCTCCTGAATCTCCGGGCCGCTCACGACCTCGTCCCGAGGTCGTGCTGTGCTTCGCCGCCGGCTCGAGTTCCACGGTGGGGTCGTCGCCCCCCGGGACGGGTCGTCGCGACGGGTGGCACGAACGCTCCTTCGCCCGCCCCGCACGCGCGGAGCTCCGCGACGCCACTCGGGCGAGGCCCGGCACCGCCGGGGACGGGTGCGGGGTCGGCCACGATCCCGGTCCGGTCCGGTCCGCTCCGGTTGGTGGCGGTGAGGACGCTCAGGTCGACGACCTCGGTGACGGGCCCCGGTGGGGCATGCTGGTCGGCGTGTCGTCCCCCAGGTCCGACCCGTCAGCGGTGCAGTTCGAGCCCGGCGCCCCGCTCGGAGGCACCGGTCCGCCGCCACCGCCGCCGGAGCCCCGGCCGTCCCGGGGTCCCGTCGTGCTGACCACCGTGCTCCTGGGGGCAGCGGTGCTCTGCGGCGCCGCCAGCCTGCTGGTGTGGCGGGACTACGGCAACGTGGTCACCGCCAGACCGACGACCGGGTGGGACCTCCCCGACGGCTCGCTCGGACGAGGTTGGCTCGCGATCGCACTGGGCGTGCTCTTCGCCGTGGCCGGGGTCCTGGTGGCGGCGGAGCGGGAGCGGGCCGGTCGGGTGCTGGCCGTGCTCGGTGGGGTCGGTGCCATGCTGTTCGCCGTGCTCGAGTGGGGCCTCGGTGCCGGTGCCGCCCGCACCGGTCCGGGTACCGGGATCTGGTTGGTGTTCCTCACGGGCGCTGCCGTGGTGCTGGCAGTGGGTGTGATCCACCCGGAGCGCACCACCACCTGACGGGCTTCCGGGCCCGACGGCCGCCCCTGCTACTGTCGTGACGCCGGGCGTATAGCTCAGACGGCTAGAGCGCTTCCCCGACACGGAAGAGGTCACAGGTTCAAGTCCTGTTACGCCCACCACCGGAACCCCTGCGGTCGCAGGGGTTCTGTCACGTCCGGGCCCGGATGGCTCAGTTGCCGCCCGACCCGTCGTCGACCTGGTTCGGGTCGGCCTGCGTGGTCGTCGTGACGTTCTCGCCGGTGACCGTGACGGTCCTCGTCGTCGTCTGCCCGTTCGGCCCGTAGCCGGTGATCAGGTAGGTGTGCGGTCCGGGGCACGGGAACAGGATCGAGGTCTGCCCGCTCGGCCCGTACTCGGCGTACACGCCGGGACCGTCGACCGAGATGGTCACCCGGTCGGCGTTCGCGACGGACCACGAGAGTGACACCTGGGGGTCCTCTCCGGAGCAGTCGACCGAGGAGGGGACGTCGTAGTCGTCGATCACAGGTGTGCTGGAGGAGCCGCCTCCGGACGACGACCCGCCCCCGGAGGACGAGCCTCCGCTCGACGACGACCCGCCACCGGACGACGAGCCCCCCGACTGGTCCGACCCGGCACCGGGTGCGGCAGTGGTGGACGTGGTCGTCGGCGCCGTGCTCGAGGTGGTCGTGGTGGACTCCTCGGAGTCGGACCCGCAACCGGCCAGCACCGTGACCAGGGCGAGTCCGGTGACGGCGCCGATGCGGACGAGTCGTCGTGGGGTGGTCATCGTTCGCGCTCCTCGCTGGTCTGCTCGTTCGATCCGAGCACCCTAGGGCGATCGGATCGGCCGTGCCCCGGATTCCCGCGCACCGAGGCTCCACCTCCGCGCCACCGACCGTTCAGCCGTCGGTCACCCCAGCGCGGTAGCCAACGGTCGTGTTCCACCTCGACGTCCCTCGATCCCTCCACCGTCCGCAGGCCGGCCTCGTCGCCGCGGTCGCAGCGTTCGCCCTGGCGGCCGCCTCCGCGGGTTGCTCGGCCGGAGACTCTCCGGAGGGCCCGAGCACCTCGGCCGCACCGGCGACGTCCTCGCCAGCTCCAGGCAGCGGTGGGGTGACCCTGGCGGCGGATCCCGTGCCGGTCCCGCCCGGCGGGTTCGCCACGGTCCGGGTGTCCTGGGAGGGTCAGGAGCCGCGGACCCTGATGTTCGTCGGCATCTGCCGGCGTCCGACGAACTCGCCGGGGTTCGAACCCGGCATCGACTGCTCGCCGCTGAGCGAGCTGAACCCCAACGGCACGCCGGACGGCACAGGTTCGATCGACCTCGAGGTGTTCCGGGGCCGCACCCCGGACGGGGACAGCGACTGGGGGTGCTTCGCTCCGGGCGACGAGCCACCGTCGGGGGTGCAGGCACTCACCACCTGCTACGTGCGTGTCACCAACGACGTGGTGACCAACGCCGAGGACGCCCGGGACGTCGCGTTCACGATCACCGACCCGTGATGCCGGTGGTGCGCAGGTGGCAGACTCGGGCCGTGAGCGACCTGCCCGAGGACCACCCGGACCACCCCGAGTTCGTCTACGACGAGTTCGCGTTCTTCGCCGAGAACTGCGAGGAGTACGACCTCGAGCTCGACCCGCCGGTGGTCGTGGAGCGGGTGCACCACGACCTCGCCGACGGCAGGTCGCTCTCGGCGCTCCGGTGGGGGACCGCTCCGATCGAGGTGGTGTTCCTCCACGGCGGGGCGCAGAACGCGCACACCTGGGACACCGTGGCGCTCGGACTGCGACCCACGGCCGTCCTGGCGGTCGACCTGCCCGGTCACGGTCGCTCGTCGTGGCGCGAGGACCGGCGCTACGACCCGGTGGCCGCCGCCGAGGACGTCGCCGAGGTGGTCGAGGCGTTCGCCCCGGACGCCCGGTTGGTCGTCGGCATGTCGCTGGGCGGGCTGACGGCGACCTCGCTCGCTGCGGCACGGCCGGACCTGGTCCCCCGGCTCGTCGCCGTGGACATCACACCCGGCGTGACCCGTGACAAGGCGGCCGAGGTCCACGCCTTCATCGAGGGACCGCAGTCCTTCGCCGACTTCGGTGAGATCTTCGACCGCACGGTCGAGTTCAACCCGACCAGGACGACGGCGTCCCTGCGGCGGGGGATCCTCCACAACGCCCACCGACGCGAGGACGGCACGTGGCAGTGGAACTACGACCGGCGGCCGCTCGGAGCAGAGGACGGCCGCGACCCGGCGCACCTGTGGGACGCGATCGAGTCGATCGAGGTGCCGCTCCTGTTGGTCCGGGGCGGCACGAGTCCGGTGGTCGACGACGACGACGTGGCCGAGCTGCTCCGCCGGAAGCCCGACGCCCGGGTCGTGGTGGTCGACGGTGCCGGCCACAGCGTGCAGGGCGACCGTCCGCTCGAGCTGCGGGACCTCCTGGTCGCCGAGCTCACGCAGGACTGACGGTGACCGGGATCGCGTTCAGCGCGGCGTTCCCGCTCAGCGGGTCGAGCACCGCGCCGTCGGTCAGGGTGTTCGAGTTCACCCCGGGTCGCAGGCTCGCCACCTGCAGGCGGGCGCCGTCGTCGTCGTGACCCCAGCCGTGGGGGAGGCTCACCACGCCGGGGCGCATCCGGTCGGTCACCTCCACCGGCGCCTGCACCCGGCCGACCCGACTGGTCACCACCGCCGACTCACCGTCGCGCAGCCCCAGCCGCTCGGCGTCGGCGGGATGGACGAGCAGGGTGCAGCGCGGGCGGCCGCGCACCAGTACGTCGAGGTTGTGCATCCACGAGTTGTTGGACCGCACGTGGCGTCGCCCGACGAGCACCAGGTCCGTCGGGTCGGGCTCCACGGTCAGCGACTCCGCCAGCTCGGCAGCATCCGCGCGCACGACCTCGTGGTCGACCTCGATGGTGCCCGAGGCGGTGCGCAGCACGCCCTCGAGTCGTGGCTCGAGCGGACCCAGGTCGACGCCGTGCGGCTGGTCGACCAGCCGGGCGAGCGAGAGCCCGTCGGGCCGGAGTCCGAACTGGTCCCCGTACGGTCCGGAACGCACCATCAGGTCGATGCAGCGCTCGGGGGCGTCGAGGTGGGCGACGGCGGCGAGCAGCTCGTCCGGGTCGCGGCCCTCGAGCGGTCCGCCGGCCAGTTCGGTCGCCTGGCGGGCCAGGGTGGCGGTGACGAGTCCGTAGACCAGCTCCGGGTCGGCGTCGTGCCCCTGCCCGCTCACGACGAGGGCCAACCGGGCCAGGATCTCGTGCTCGGTGGGGCCGGTGGGCTCGAACACGGGCGGGGAGTAGTTGGCGACGTTGCGCACGGAGAGTCCGTAGAAGGCGAAGTCGAAGTGGGACTTCTCGAGCGCCGACGGCGGCGGGAGGATCACGTCGGCGTGCCGGGTCGTCTCGTTCAGGTAGATGTCGACGGACACCATGCACTCGAGGCCCGACAGCGCAGCGGCCAGCCGGGCGCTGTCGGGGGTGGAGCGGGCCGGGTTGCCGGCCACGGTGATCAACGCCCGTACCTGACCGTCGCCCGGGGTCTCGATCTCCTCCGCCAGCGCTGCCACGGGGAGCTCGCCGCGGACCTCGGGGTGACCCGAGACCCGTGAGGTCCACCGGCCGGTGCGGAACCCGCGTCCGCCGGGCTCCCGACCGGGGACGTGCGGTCGACCGTGGCACGGTTCCGGCCACATCATCCCGCCGGGTGCGTCCAGGTTGCCGGTGACCAGGCAGAGCACGTCGGCCGCCCACGAGCTCAGGGTGCCGTGCCGAGCGGTGTGGGTGCCGATCCGGGTGTAGACGGCCGCTCGTCGACCGTCGCTCAGGGCGACGGCGATCCGCTCGGTGGTCGCCGCGTCGATGCCGCACCAGCCGGCCACGGCCTCCGGGGTGAAGGGGGTGACCAGCGCGTCGAGCGCGTCCAGCCCGCTGACCCGGTCCAGTCCGACCCGCTGGCGGCCGTCGCGCAGCACGACGTGCAGCAGGGCGAGGAGCCACGCCGGGTCGGTGCCGGGTCGGATCGACAGGTGCTCGCTCGCGAGTTCGGCCGTCCGGGACCTGCGGGGGTCGACCACGACGACCTGTCCGCCCCGCTCGCGGATGGCGGTGAGTCGCCCGGGGAAGTCGGGCGCGGTGCAGAGGCTGCCGTTGGACTCGACCGGGTCGGCACCGAGCACCAGCAGGTAGTCGGTGCGGTCCAGGTCGGGGACCGGCATGGCGCCCGGGTTGCCGTAGAGCAGGCCGCTCGAGACGTGGCGCGGCATCTGGTCGACCGTCGACGCCGAGTAGAGGTTGTGGGTCGACAACGCCTGGATGAGCGGTCGGTTGAACACCGCACCGGCGATCGTGTGGGCGTTCGGGTTGCCCAGGTACAGGGCGACGGCGTCGGGGCCGTGGGCCTCCCGGATCGGGGTGAGGCGCCGCTCGACCTCGGCGAAGGCCTCGTCCCAGTCGACCTCGACGTGCACGCCGTCACGTCGGACGAGTGGTCGGCGAAGCCGGTCCGGATCGTCGTGCAGCGCGCCGAGTGTGGAGCCCTTGGGGCAGATGAAGCCCCGGGAGAAGACGTCGTCACGGTCGCCGCGGATGCGGTGGACCGTGCCGTCTCGGACGGTGATCTCCAGCCCGCACGTGGCCTCGCAGAGCGGACAGGTGCGCAGGTGGGTGGTGTCCACGGACGGAGGCTACCGAGCTGCGGCCGCACGGGGGAGACCGAGCATCCGGTCGCCCACGATGTCCCTGAGGATCTGCGTGGTGCCCCCCATGATCGTGTAGGCGGGTGCGTAGCAGATGTTCCGGGACACCCGGTTCCACAGCAGGGCCTCGGCGCCGACGACCGAGCCGCAGAACGTGGCGACCCGTTGCTCGAACTCGGTGCACCAGGTCTTGGTGACCGCCGACCAACCGCGCGGCGCCTGGCCGAGCACCTCCCGCAGGACCATCAGCCGGCCGATCCTGTAGGCGGACTCGATGGCGGCCACCTCCTGGCGCACGAGCGGGTCGGTCAGGTCGGCCCGGGGACGCACGTCCAGGTAGAGGCGGTGGTTCGACACCAGCCGGTCGATGCCGCCCCGTTCGTGCTCCATCTGGCGCATGACCTGGCTGAAGCTGCCGTGCTCGGTGCCGACCAGGCAGTCCTCGGGCACCTCGACGCCGTTCAGGTGCACCTCGCAGAAGTGGGCGTTGCCGGTGGCGTCGACGATCGGCCGCACCTCGATCCCGGGGGAGCGCATGTCGACCACGAACTCGCTGAGCCCGGCGTGCGGCGGAGCGTCGGGGTCGGTCCTGGCGATCAGGTAGCACCAGTCGGCCGACGCGGCCCCCGACGTCCACACCTTCTGTCCGTCGACCACCCAGTGGTCGTTCTGCCGGACCGCCCGGGTCCGCAGCGAGGCCACGTCGGAGCCGGCGTCGGGCTCGCTCATCCCGATGCACCACGCAGAGGTGCCGGCGACGATGTCGGGGAGCCACCGACGGCGCTGCTCGTCGGTCCCGTACTGCAGGAGCGTGGGGCCGATCTGGCGGTCGGCGACCCAGCTGGTGGCGACGGGCGCGCCCTCGGCGATCAGCGCCTCGAACACCACGAACCGTTCGAGCGGGTCGCGGCCACCGCCGCCGTGCTCGACCGGCCAGGTCATGCCCAGCCAGCCCCGATCGGCGAGCTCACGCGAGAACGCCCGGGAGGTGCCGATCAGCCAGGAGTCCTCCTGGATCTCGCAGCGTTGCGCAGCCGCCCTGCCGACGGAGCGGGCCTCCTCGGCGAGCGCCAGGAGGCGGTCGTCCCAGTGGTGATCGGGGCCGGAGCCCACCTCGACGGTCAGCGCCGCTCGATCGGGACGTAGTCCCGCACCGGGTGGCCGACGTAGAGCTGCCGGGGCCGGTAGATGCGGCTGTCCTGCGCGAGCAGCTCGATGTAGTGGGCCAACCATCCGGCCGTCCGCGGGATGGCGAAGAGCACCGTGAACATGTCCATGGGGAAGCCCATGGCCTGGTAGATGAGTCCCGAGTAGAAGTCGACGTTCGGGTAGAGCTTGCGGTCGATGAAGTACGAGTCCGACAGCGCCACCTCCTCGAGCTTCAGGGCGATGTCGAGGAGCGGGTTCTTCCCGGTGACCGCGAAGACCTCCTCGGAGGTCTGCTTGATGATCCGGGCCCGCGGGTCGTAGTTCTTGTAGACGCGGTGGCCGAACCCCTGCAGGCGTTCCTCGCCGGCCTTGACCTGCTCGATGTAGGCGGGCACCTGGTCGATGCTCCCGATCGCCGTGAGCATCCGGATCACGGCCTCGTTGGCACCACCGTGACGGGGGCCGTAGAGCGCCGCGGTGGCGGCGGCCGTGGCGATGTAGGGGTCGGCGTGCGAGGAGCCGACGGTCCGCATGGCCGTGGTCGAGCAGTTCTGCTCGTGGTCGGCGTGCAGGATGAACAGCACGTCGAGCGCTCGGGCCAGGGCCGGGTTGGCGTCGTAGCGGGGCTCGGCGGTCTTCCACATCATCGACAGGAAGTTGGCGGCGAAGTCCAGGCTGTTGTCCGGGTAGACGAACGGCATGCCGACGGAGTGGCGGTAGGCGCCGGCGGCCAGCGTGGGCATCTTGGCGATCAGCCGGATGACCTGCTTGTTGACCACCTCGGGGGAGAGGTCCTTGGCGTTCGGGTAGAACGTCGACAGCGCGGCGATGGTGGACACCAGGATCCCCATGGGGTGGGCGTCGTGGTGGAAGCCCTCCATGAACCGCTTCCGCACGTTCTCGTGGATGAACGTGTGGTGGGTGATCTCGTAGCGCCAGTCCTCGAACTGCTCCGGAGAGGGGAGCTCTCCGTGGATCAGCAGGTAGGCCACCTCGAGGTAGCTCGAGGACTCGGCGAGCTGCTCGATCGGGTAGCCGCGGTAGCGGAGGATCCCGTTCTCGCCGTCGAGCTCGGTGATCGCCGATGCTGCGGCGGAGGTGGCACCGAACGATGGATCGTGGAACCAGGTGCCCGGCAGGAACTTGGCCCAGGCCGTGGCGTCGACACCGCCGTCGATGATCGGGACCTCGATGGACTCGCCGGTGCGGTTGTCGGTGATCGTGATGCTGTCGGCCACAGGCCGTGCCTCCTTGCTCGCAGGGGAGTCTACGTCCCACCCGTGGGGCCGGTGACCGGGTGGATGCCGACGGGGACCAGGTCGGGGTCCACCGCCAGACGCTCGATGAGGTCGATCACGACCCGCTGGGCAGCGGTGAGCAGCGCCCGACGGCGGGTGGCCAGTCCCACCTGGCGGGACGGGAGGCCGTCGACCGGCAGGATCCGCCACGGTCCGGAGAGGTTCGCCGGCACCGCCGATGCCGGGACGATGCCCGCTCCCAGCCCCCCGAACGCGAGCGAGGTGAGCAGGCGCATGCCGTCGAACTCGGCCTGGGCCCTGAGCTCCACACCCCGCTCGGCGAGCTGGCGGTCCAGGACGTCGCGGAAGGCGGTGCCCCGGGCCTCGAGGAGCAGCTCGTGGTCGGCGAGGTCCTCGAGGGACACCGGACTGCGGTCGACGAGCGGGTGCCCGTCCGGGACGACGAGGACCCGCTCCTCGTCGAACAGCGGCCGCACGTGCAGCTCGGGGTCGTCGACCGGGAGGTTGAGGAGGGCCACGTCGAGGTGGGTCGAGGTCAGCCCGAGGACGAGCGAGGAGGTGGTGGCGTCCAGCACGACGAGCTGGATGGCGGGGTGGTCCCGCCGCAGCGTCTCGAGCAGCGACGGCACGATCCACCGCGCGGTGGTCCCGATGGCTCCGAGCCGCACCTGGCCGGAGACGGTCCGGCGGAGCGACACCACGTCGGCCTCGAGGTCCTCGAACTCCTGCTCGATGCGCCGGGCCCGCTCGACGACGAGCGCACCCTCCGGGGTGGCGGTGGTGGTGGTCCGGTCCACGAGCTCGACGCCGAGTTCCCGCTCGAGGCGGGCCACGTGGGCCGACACGTTCGACTGGACGGTCCCGAGGACCCGGGCCGCACCGGAGAACGACCGCTGCTCGATCACGGCGACGAGGGTGCGGAGCTGACGTCGATCGAGCTGCCTCCCGGTCATCGCTGAGAAAGATATCAACTATCGCCTCGATATGCGTGACTGATGCGCGCCACTGGAGTATCTTCACTGCTACATACAGCGAGCGGCTCACCCTCCCCCTCCAGGGTCGCTCGCCTGCGCCGGACCCCCGCCCCTTGAGGTCCGAGCGCCCGCTGAAGGACCGGAACCCCCCCCTCCGGTCCTTCGGCCGTTTTCGGGCGCCCTCGGGCCGGTTAGCGTGCGGACCGTGCCCGGACCCCGACCCGAGACCACCGAGCGCAGCGGCGGCGCAGCGTTCTTCGACCTGGACCGGACCCTGCTCCTGGGTGCCAGCGGCCCCATCCTGGGCGAGCAGCTGCGCCGGGTCGGGTTGATCCGGGGCGACGCCAGCCCGGTCGAGAGCGCAGCCTTCAGGTTCTTCGACCTGGTGGGGGAGACCCTCCCCTCCATGTTCCTCGCCCGGCAGGGCGCCCGGGCGGCCGCCGGCTGGCCGGTCGACCTGGTGCGGGAGGCCGCCGAGCACGCCGCCGCCCCGCTCGCCGAGCGCGTCCTGCCCTACGCCGAGCAG